>CALGAM010000210.1 GCA_937951935.1 uncultured Micromonospora sp.
TTCGACCGGGTCTTCGAGGTGCTCGACCTACCCCCGTCCATCGCCGAGAAGCCCGACGCGGTGCCCGTGCCACGCGGGGCCGGGCGTATCGAGTTCCGGGACGTCTGGTTCCGGTACCCGACCGCCGCCGAGGTGTCGCTCGCCTCCCTGGAGGACGTCGCGACCCTGGACCGGACGGTGTCCGAACCGGTGCTGCGGGGGGTCTCGTTCACGGTCGAGCCGGGGCAGATGGTGGCGCTGGTCGGCCCCTCCGGGGCCGGCAAGTCCACGATCTCGATGCTGGTCTCCCGCATCTACGACGTGACGAGCGGCGAGGTCCGGGTCGGTGGGGTCGACGTCCGGGACGCCACACTGGCCTCCCTGCGCGAGGCCATCGGCGTCGTCACCCAGGACCCGCACCTGTTCCACGAGACGATCGCCGAGAACCTCCGGTACGCCAAGCCGGACGCCACCGACGACGAGCTCTGGGCGGCGCTCCGGGGTGCCCAGATCGAGGAGCTGGTGCGCGCGCTGCCCGACGGGCTGGACACGATGGTCGGCGAGCGGGGCTACCGCTTCTCCGGCGGCGAGAAGCAGCGCATCGCCATCGCCCGGCTGCTGCTCAAGGCCCCGTCGATCGTCATCCTCGACGAGGCGACCGCGCATCTGGACTCCGAGTCGGAGGCGGCGGTGCAGCGGGCTCTCGCCGTGGCGTTGCGGGGACGTACCGCCCTGGTCATCGCACACCGGCTCTCCACCGTCCGGGAGGCGGACCAGATTCTGGTGCTCGACGGCGGTCGGATCGTCGAGCGGGGCCGGCACGACGAGCTGGTGGCGGTCGGCGGGCTCTACGCCGAGCTGTACCGGACCCAGTTCGCGACGGCCGACGCGCCGGCACCGCAGCCCGGCGCGGTCGGCGTCGGGCCGGTGGTCACCCTGCCCCGACCCGACTACGACCCGGTCTGAGCGTGCCCCCCTGGTCCTCGCGCGTCCCGATCTCAGATCGCGCGCAGCGCGCCGCCGTCCACCGGCAGGGTGATCCCGGTCAGGTATCCGGCGGCGGGGGAGAGGACGAACGCGGCCACCCGGCCGAACTCCGCCGGCTCGCCGATCCGGCGCAGCGGGATCGCCGCCTCCGCGGCCGCCCGGGCCCGCTCCGCGTCGCCGGTCGCGGCGAACAGCTCCCGGTTGCGGTCGGTGAGGATCCGGCCCGGCAGCAGGCTCACCACCCGGACACCCCGAGGGCCGTACTCGTCGGCCAGGTCCTTCGCCACCCCCGCCAGTCCTGGCCGCAGACCGTTGGAGAGGCCCAACTCGGGAATCGGCGCCCGGACCGAGGTCGAGAGGACCAGCCCGATCGCCCCGCCGTCGGTGAGCGCGGCGGCGACGGTGCGGGCCACCCGGACCGTGCCGAGGAAGACCGTCTCGAACGAGGCCCGCCACTGCTCGTCGGTGACCTGGGCGGCACTGCCCCGCGGCGGTCCACCGACCGAGACGAGCGCCCCGTCGAGTCGGCCGAAGCGCTCCCGGGCGGTCTCGACGAGCCTGGTCGCTGTGTCGGGGTCGGCGAGGTCGGCGGCGATCCCGACCGCCCGGTCGGCACCGAGTCGGGCGGCGGCGTCGGCAGCCCGGTCGCCGTCCCGGCTCGAGATCACCACCCGCGCGCCCTCGGCGACGAGGCACTCGGCGGTGGCGAAACCCAGCCCGCGTGACGCGCCGGTCAGGACGTACACCCGGTCCGCGAGTCCGAGGTCCATGAGCGGTGATCCTAGGCCCCCGGCGGGGACCGGCGGTCGGGGGCCCTACCGGCGGTGTGGCGGCAACGTCCAGATCCGACCGGCGACCTGGAGCACCCACGAGCCGCCCGCCCGCCGTACGGCCGGCAGCCGCCGACGCCGTGGCGCGGTCGTGCCGTCGTACCGCCAGCCGGCCTCGCGGGCGGCGAGTTCCTCGGCGGCCAGGGCCGGCAGGTCGCCCTCGGCGGCGAGCTGCCGGGCGAGATCCCAGCCGTCCCGCAGCGCGCCCCGCGTGGGTCGGGCGGCCGCCCAGCCGGCGAAGACGGACAGCCAGCGGTCGCCGAGCCCGGCGGCGAGCAGCGGCCAGTGCCGGGCCACCTCCCTGGCGCGCTTGCGCAGCAGGGCCGAGCGGGCCACGCCGACCAGCCGGTCGTCGAAGCCGGGTGGCAACGGCGCCCCGGCCACCAGGGTCGCCACCAGCGCCGCCTGCCGGTCGGCCAGCGAACCGCTCATCGTCGTCTCCCCCCTGTCCGTCGGCGTGACCCGTCGTGGCCGCCGGGCGGCGGCCGCACCGGGCGGTCAGGTGATCAACGGGAATCCGGACGCCTCGGCGATCGCGTCGAGTTCGCCGCGCAGCGCCGCGGCCGGCGGATAGTGCCCGTCCCGCTCCAGCAGCACCGCGGGTGGGCGGTGCCGGGCGCAGAGCTCGGTGACCAGGTCGAGCACCGCGTCCGGGACGGGGTCGGTGTGGGTGTCGTGGTAGATCCCGTCGCGTGTCGCCCCGCCGGCGACGTGGACGTAGCCGATCCGCTCCAGGGGCAGCCGGTCGAGCAGCGCCACCGGGTCGGTGCCGCGGTTGCGGGCGTTGGCGTAGACGTTGGCGACGTCGAGCAGCAGCAGCGCCCCGGTGCGGTCGAGGATCTCGGTGATGAACTGCGCCTCGTCCAGTTCGTCGTCCGGCCAGTCGAAGATCGCCGCGATCGGCTCCAACGCCAGCGGTACGGCCAGTTCGGCCTGGACACGGTTGACGTTGGCGACCATCGCGTCGACCGCCTCGCGGGTACGGGGCAGCGGCAGCAGGTGCCCGGCCTCCATCCCGCCGGCCCGGACGAAGGCGATGTGCTCGCTGGCCAGGGGCGCCCCCAGCAGCTCGGTGACCTGGGCGAGGTGCCGGACCCGGGCCGGGTCGACGGGCTCCGCGCCGCCGAGCGAGAGCCGCGTCCCGTGGGGCACCACCGCCACCTGCCGCTCGCGGAGCGCGGCCAGGGCTGGTGGCAGGGGATTGCCGGGGGCGAGCGACTCCGCGATCACCTCCGCGAACCGCAGTCCGGGGAGGGCGGCGACGAAGCCGGCGATCTCGGGGCGCCAGCCGATACCGACCCCGTACGTCGTGCCGGTGGCCTCGGTCATCCGCCGCACCCCCCACCTCCGCACCCTCCGCCGCCACAGCCGCCACCACAGCTGTCGCCGGGATCGCCTCCTCCGGAACCGCCTGAGGAGCTCCCGGCCGTGCTGGTGTGGGCGCCGGAGGCGACGGTGCGCCGGATCTCCGCCTCCGCGGCGAAGACGGGGTCCAGCGCGTAGAGCACGGCCCCGCCGAACAGGGCGATCCCCAGTGCGGTGGCGGCGGGGCCGTACGTGGCGTAGGCCGGTAGGTACTCGGGGGACAGGTGCGGTTGTTGGTCTCGGAGGGTGCGCAGCGCCGTCCGAGCCGCCCGGGTTCCCCGGGGCACGCGGACCAGTAGCACGATGCTGGCCGCCGCCAGGCACGCCAGGGTGAGCAACAGGAAACCGACCGGCTTGTGGTTGGCGATGCCGGCGACGAGCCGGAGCACCCCGACGCCCAGCAGGACCAGCAGCAGTATCGGGCCGACGCGCGCGGCGGTGCGGGCGGTGGGGGGTAGGGCGAGCCCGGCCCGCTCCAGCTCGGCGCGCAGCTCGGTGAGGGCGGACCGGACCCCCGGGTCGCCGATCAGCTCGCGGGACCGGCGCCCCTGCCCGGCCGCCTGGTACACGGCCCAATCCAGGCGTGTGGCCCAGGCCGGCAGCGGCCCGGTCTGGACGAGCCGGTGGTCCGCCTGCGAGCCGAGTGCCCCGGCGACCCGCAGCGCCCCGAGCGCGGCGTAGATCGCCAGGTGGTCGCCACCGTTCAGCCAGGCGACCTGGAGCGGATGCAGGCGACCGGGGTTCTCCGGGCGCCGGCCGGAGAACGACACCGCCCGGTGGACCAGGGTTCCGGCCAGGAGCAGCGCGGCGATCACCAGGAAGATCGACAGGAAGGTCGGTCCGGGGATGCCCCAGGTGTGGGATTGCCCGGGTACGTCCATCGTGGCGGCTCCCGTCGTGCGTGCGGTTAGCGCCATTGTGGATGGGGCGCGCCAGCGGCCCGGCGGCGCACGACGCGCGCCGGGGCGGGGCGAGCGAACCCGGGGCGTGGAATCAGGCGGGCCGGTCCGTCGCCGGGCGGCGTACCGCCTCCTCGATCAGGTCGAGGACCGGTCCGAGGTCGCCGCCGGGACGGCCCATCGCCAGTTGCAGGACCAGGCCGTCGTACGCCAGCTCGAGAAACCGCGCGAGCGTCTCGATCGGTACGTCCTCGCGCAGCACACCGGCCTCCCGTTGCCGGGCCAGCCGTTCCCGGGTGGCGTCGGCGAGACTCGCCGAGCGTTCGGCCCAGCGCCGGGCGAAGGCCGGGTCGGTGCGCAACCTCCGGGAGACCTCCAGCTGGCTGCCGAGCCAGCCGGCGGTCTCCGGCGAGGAGGCGGCGTCGAGCAGGTCGCGCATCACCTGCACCAGGCCGTTGCGCGCGACGGTCTCGACCATCGCCGCCGCGTCGTCCTCGGCCACGGCGAGGAAGAGCGAGTCCTTGTCACGGAAGTGGTGGAAGATGGCGCCCCGGGACAGCCCGGTCGCCTCCTCGAGCCGACGTACCGTGGCACCCTCGTAGCCGTGCCGCGCGAAGCAGGCCCGCGCGGCGGAGAGGATCTCCTGACGGCGGGCGTCGAGCTGGTCCTGGCTTACCCTGGGCACCAGTAGATGGTGTCAGGTGCGGCCACGCGACGCAATCCGTACGTACGTCTTGGGATACGGTTCGCCCGAACTATGCTCGTGATCATGCCGTACCCCACCCCCGTCGCGCCGCTGGACGTCGCCGCCGTCCAGGCCGAGCCGGTGCCGGGCGACGTCGCCGGCAACGCCCGGACGGCGGCCCGGCTGGTTGGGCGGGCCGCCGAGGCGGGCGCCCGGGTCGTCGTCCTGCCGGAGTTGTTCCTGCCGGCCTACCATCCGCCGACCCTCGCCGCCGACCCGGCCGGCACGGACGTCTCCGCCGACGAGACGGGTGTCGTCACGGATCCCCGGCTCGACCCGCTGCGCGTCGCCGCCCGGACGCACCGGACCGTCGTGGTGGTCGGCGCGGCGGTACGGCATCCGGACGGACGCCGCACCTGTTCGGCCCTCGTGGTGGAGCGCGGCGGTCGGGTGTCCGCCGGCTACGCCAAGCAGCATCTGTGGGGACCCGACGAGACCACACTGTTCAGCCCGGGCGACCGGGGAGCGACGCTGGTGGTCGACGGCTGGCGGCTCGGCCTCGGCATCTGCTACGACGGGTGCTTCCCCGAGCACGGGAGGGCGGCGGCGGTCGACGGGGCGCACGGATATCTCTGCCCGAGCGGCTACCTGGTCGGCTCCGAGCACCGTCGCGACCTCTACTACCGGGCCCGCGCCCTGGACAACACCATGTACGTCGTCTTCGCCAACGCCGTCGGCGGTGTGGCGCCGTGGCGGTTCAACGGCGGTGCGGCGCTCTACGACCCCGAGGGACGGCCGGTGGACCGGGCCGCCGACCGCGGGGAGGCGGTCGTCGTCGGCCGGCTCGATCCGGCCGAGTTGCGCCGGGTGCGCGACGCGCACCGGATGCTCGCCGACCATCGACCCGACCAGGGCGGGCCCCGCCTCGAACTGATGGGGTGACCCACCCGGGTCCGTGCGGGCGACCTGGTCGTCTGCTGACGGGGACTGTTGTCCGGCGCCGGTGTCCCGTAGGGTGCGCGAGTGCCGCTGTTGCTCCTCGACGTGGACAACACTCTGCTGGACCGGGCCGGCCCGTTTCGACGCTGGGCGGAGGCGTTCCTGGCCGAGATCGGGGCACCCGCGAGCGACATCGACTGGCTGCTGTCCGTGGACGCGGACGGACTGACCAATCACTGGGACCTGGCCGACGCGATCCGCGAGCGGTACCGGCTGCGGATGTCCTCGGTCGACCTTGTCGAGGCCCTGCACGACGGGGTGGTGGAGAACACCCGGCTCAACCCGCTGATCGCCTGCGCACTACGGATCGCGGACGAGGCCGGCTGGGTGCCGGTGGCGGTCAGCAACGGTGCGGTCCGGCAGCAGGAACGCAAGATTCGGCGGACGGGCCTGGACCGCTATCTCGCGGACTGGGTGATCTCCGAGGAGGCCGGCGTGAGCAAGCCGGACCCGCGGATCTTCGCGCTCGCCGCCGAGCGGGTCCGGATGCGGCTGCGGGGGGCCTGGGTGGTGGGGGACGGCCCCGAGGACGACATCGGTGGCGCCGCGGCGATCGGTCTGCCCAGCGTGTGGCTGCACCGCGGCCGACGGTGGACGGAGCGGCGGTACGCACCGACGCGGACCGCCGACGGCCTGATCGCGGCGGTCGCCGCGGTTCTCGCCGGCTGAGCGTCCCGGCCACCGGCCGGCACCGGCCGACGGTGGCCCGATCCTGACGGTGATCCCGACCGGCGCGCCGAGGGCGACCGCCGGTCCACCCGGGACCGGGCGGGGTACCGACCGACACCGCACCCGGACCGGTGTGATCCGGTCGTGCGACCGCCGGCACGCTTCGCAGGGCGCGACCGCTCCCGCCAGGGCGCTACTGCAGGTACCTCCGCACCTCGTCGACGCCGCGTACCCCGGCGGTGTCCGGATCACCGCCGGCCTGCCGGGCGGCGCGCCGCCGGCGTAGCAGGTCCCAGCACTGGTCGAGCGACTCCTCCAGCTCCCGCAGTCGGGCCCGGTCCTCGTCGGTGAGCCCCTCGACCTGCTGGGCGCGGGTGCGCAGCCGGTGCTCCTCGTCGACCAGCTCGCCGATCCGGCTCAGAATCGTCCTGTCGTCCATGCCCAGGATCCTGGCACAGCGGGCGCGCCGGCCGCCCGGCATCGGCCCGGCCGGAGGGCCGCCCGGGGTCCCGCCCCGGGCGTGCCGGGACACCGCCCGGGTGTTCCTGGTCGTTGGCCGCCCGCGCGGCTCCGGTACCACGCGGTTTGTCCGTCGTACGGGTTGCCCGTCTGGTATGAACGACCCGTCTCGGTGTCGGAAGCTGAGGATTCAGAGCGTTCGATGCCGGCGGAGAAGTGCATACCCAGGGACCGGATCCGGAACGGAAAGAGCCCATCATGGACGAAGCGACGCTGCCGGCACCACTGCGGGAGGCCGTCACGGTCACCACGGCCGGAGCCACCGGGGTGGCGCGTCTGGTGATCGAGGGACTGCTCGAACTGGTCCACGACCCCGTGGCCGCCGGCGAGGCGACGGAGTTTCTGATCGCCCGTCTGCCGGGCTACGCGCCGATGTGGCACATCGCCAACGCCGTCCGCTCGGCCGAGCCCGCCGAGGCGTTGCGGCGCATCCGTGCGGAGCTCGACCACGCGGTGGAGAACACCGTGAAGGCGGCCGTCGGCTGGATCGGCGACCGGGGCCCGGTCACCTTCGCTCCGAGCAGTTCGATCGTCGCCCAGGTCCTGGACCAACTGCCCGAGCGGTCCCGGGTCGGCGAGCCGGTGCTGGCCCTGGCCGGTGCCGACGCGATCGGGCCCAGCACCGTGCTCAACATCCGGGGCACCAGAAAGCTGGCCGAGCGGTTGCCCACGCTGGTGGTCACCACCGCGCTGAAGCTGGTCCCGGAGTCCGTCTTCGCCCGGCTGGGCGCTCCGGTCTTCGAACACATCCCGTTGGAGACGTTCGCCGCCGTGGTGCTCGACGGCGAGGTCCTGACCCCCGCCGAGGCGGGAGAACGGGCGGCGGCGCTGGCCGGGTGACGCGAACCAGCCGGGCGGTCCCGGGAACGTCCGACGGCGGCGCGGTCCCCGGGGTGAGGCCGAGCACGAACCGGTGCCGGGCGACGTCGACGACATCGCACGGCCCGTCCGCGCCCGGCCCGGTCCGGGACAGCCCGGCGGTGGCGACGCTCTCGGAGGTCACCGACACCCCGACCAGGCGCCGAGGCCGGATCCACGGGGCCCGCCGCTAGGGCAGGAGGACGATCTTGCCGCGGCCGTGCCGGGTCTCCAGCTCGCGGTGGGCATCGGCGGCCCGTGCCAGCGGCAGGGCCCGACGGATGTGGATCTTCAGGTCGCCGGCGGCGTAGCGGCCGGCGAGCTTGGCCAGTCGGGCCGCGGAGCGGAGGTTCTGGGTGACCCGGATCCCGAGCTCCTCGGCGCGGTCGTGCTCGACGAGGGTGACGATCCGCTTGCGGTCCGCCACCAGCTCCAGCGAGGCCGCGAGCGCCTCACCGCCCGCGCCGTCGAGTGCGGCGTCCACCCCGTCGGGCGCGAGTCGGCGTACCCGGTCGACCAGGCCGGGGCCGTACGCCACCGGCGTCGCGCCGAGCGCACGGAGGTAGTCGTGGTTCTCCGGACGGGCGGTGGCGAGCACGGTCGCGCCGCGGGCCCGCGCGAGCTGGACGGCGACGGTACCGACCCCGCCGGCGGCGGCGTGCACCAGCAGGGTGTCGCCCGGCCCGACCGCGAGCGTGTCGAGCGCGATGTCGGCGGTCTGCGCCCCGGCGCTGAACGCCCCGGCCACCTCCCAGGGCATGGCCGCGGGCTTCGGGGTGACCTGGTCGGCCGGGACGACCAGGTACTCGGCGTAGGCGCCGAGCAGGCCGAACCCGAGGATCTCGGCGCCGACCGCGACCGAGGTGACCCCCGGCCCGACCTGGTCCACCACGCCGGCGAACTCGTTGCCGGGCACGGTCGGCCTTCCGGGGTCGACGCCCGGCGGCGTCCAGCCACGCCGGACCATCAGGTCGTACGGCTGCACACCCGCCGCCCGGACCCGGATCCGGACCTCACCGGGCCCGGCCTCCGGTGTGGGCAGCTCCAGCAACCGGAGCACCTCGGGGCCGCCCGGTTCGGTGAATCCCGCTGCTCGCATCTCGTCTCCCTCCATCGTGGACGGGAAACGAGTCTGCGTCCTCAACCAAGGTTGAGGTCAAGGCGACGCCGGGCCGGCCGGAAGGCCCGGCCGGCCCGGCGTCGGGTGGCGACAGGGGTCAGCTGGCCAGCATCTTGCGCAGCACGTACTGCAGGATGCCGCCGTGCCGGTAGTACTCCGCCTCACCGGGCGTGTCGATCCGCACGATCGCGTCGAACTCGACCCCGGTGTCCGTGCTGACCCGGACGGTGCGGGGGATCTGGCCCTCGTTGAGCGTGGTCACCCCGGTGATCGAGAACGTCTCGGTGCCGGTCAGGCCCAGCGAGTCCGCGTCGGTGTCGGCCGGGAACTGCAGCGGCAGCACACCCATCCCGATCAGGTTCGACCGGTGGATCCGCTCGTAGGACTGGGCGATCACCGCCCGGACGCCGAGCAGCTTGGTGCCCTTGGCCGCCCAGTCCCGGGACGAGCCGGAGCCGTACTCGGTGCCGGCCAGGATCACCAGCGGCACGCCGGCGTCCTGGTAGGCGACCGCGGCGTCGTAGATGGTGGTCTGCTCCCCGGTGAGGAAGTTGACCGTGTAGCCACCCTCGACCCCCGGGACCAGCTGGTTGCGCAGCCGGATGTTGGCGAAGGTGCCCCGGATCATCACCTCGTGGTTACCCCGCCGTGAGCCGTACGAGTTGAACTCGTGCCGGGCCACGCCGCGCTCGGCGAGGTACCGGCCGGCGGGCGAGTCGGGCTTGATCGAACCGGCCGGGGAGATGTGGTCGGTGGTGACCGAGTGGCCGAGCTTGGCCAGGACCCGGGCGCCGACGATGTCCTGCACCGGTTCCGGCTCCCGCCGCATCCCCTCGAAGTACGGCGGCTTGCGCACGTACGTCGACTCGGGGTCCCAGGCGAAGGTGTCGCCGGTCGGGGTCGGCAGCGACTGCCAACGCTCGTCGCCGGCGAAGACGTCCGAGTAGGCCTTGCCGAACCCGGCCGCGCCGATGGCGGAGTTGATGACCTCCTGGATCTCGGCGCTGCTCGGCCAGATGTCCCGCAGGAAGACCGGCTGGCCCTGCGCGTCCTCGCCGAGCGGCTCGTTGGCCAGGTCGATGTCCATCGTGCCGGCCAGTGCGTACGCCACCACCAGCGGCGGCGACGCCAGGTAGTTCATCTTGACGTCGGGGTTGATCCGACCCTCGAAGTTGCGGTTGCCGCTGAGCACCGAGACCACCGTCAGGTCGTGCTCGTTGACGGCGGCGGAGATCGCCTCGGGGAGCGGACCGGAGTTGCCGATGCAGGTGGTGCAGCCGTAACCGACCAGGTGGAAGCCGAGCTTCTCCAGGTACGGCGTCAGGCCGGCCCGCTCGTAGTAGTCCATGACGACCTTCGAGCCGGGCGCCAGGGTGGTCTTGACCCACGGCTTGCGGGACAGTCCCCGCTCGACGGCGTTGCGGGCCAGCAGGGCGGCACCGATCATCACCTGCGGGTTGGAGGTGTTGGTGCAGGAGGTGATCGCCGCGATCACCACCGCGCCGTGGTCGAGTTCGCACTCGACGCCGTCGTCGAGGGTGACCCGGACCGGGTTGCTGGCCCGGCCCTTCGCCCCGACCGCGGCGGAGATCAGCTCACGCGGCGCGTCCGCCGGGTCGTTGACGTCGTTGGCCGGCGGGTCGCTGGCCGGGAACGACTCCTCGCTCGCCTCGTCGGCCGGGCCGTGCGCCTGGCCACCGTCGCCGACGTAGTCGGTCAGCGCGGACCGGAACAGCGTCTTGGCGTTGCCCAGCGGCACCCGGTCCTGCGGGCGCCTCGGGCCGGCCAGCGACGGCTCGATGGTGCTCAGGTCGAGCTCCAGCCGCTCGCTGTAGTCGGGTTCGGCGGTCGGGTCGTGCCAGAGTCCCTGCTCCTTCGCGTACGCCTCGACCAGCGCGACCTGCTGCTCGCTGCGGCCGGTGAGGCGCAGGTACCGCACCGTCTCCTCGTCGATCGGGAAGATCGCGACGGTGGAGCCGTACTCCGGGGACATGTTGCCGATGGTGGCCCGGTTGGCCAGCGGCACCGCGCTGACGCCGGGGCCGTAGAACTCGACGAACTTGCCGACCACGCCGTGCTTGCGCAGCATCTCGGTGATGGT
>CALGAM010000211.1 GCA_937951935.1 uncultured Micromonospora sp.
GACGGGTCGACGACCTCGATCACCGCCGCGCAGACCTCCAGCGCGTAGTCCAGCTCGGTGCCGGTGTACGACTCGGGTGAGTACTCGTAGTAGATGTCGGTGTCCGGAGTGTGGATCTCGGCGTACTTCTGGCAGAGCCGGGCGCCGGTGGTGGCGATGTCGGTGATGCCGTCCCGGTCGAGGCCGAAGACGACCCGCCGCTGCAGGGTCGAGGTCGAGTTGTAGAAGTGGACGATGGCCCGCCGCGCCCCGCGTAGCGCCTCGAAGGTGCGGTCGATCAGGTGTTCCCGGCACTGGGTCAGCACCTGGATGGTGACGTCGTCCGGGATCATGTCCTGCTCGATGATCTGCCGGACGAACTCGAAGTCGGTCTGGCTGGCCGACGGGAAGCCGACCTCGATCTCCTTGTAGCCCATCTGCACCAGCAGCTGGAACATCCGCCGCTTGCGCTCCGGCGACATCGGGTCGATCAGCGCCTGGTTGCCGTCGCGGAGGTCGACGGCGCACCACCGCGGGGCCGCCTCGATCCGCCGGGTCGGCCACTGCCGGTCCGGCAGGTCGACGTCGAACTGCTGGTGGTACGGCCGGTAACGCCAGTACGGCATCTGGCTGGGTCGCTGGCGGGCTATCGGGTCGACGTGGGTGGTGGTGCCGGCTGGCTCTGACATGGTCGGAAACTCCCGTGGTCATGTGGCGGCGCGGTTCGTCGGCGTACCGGGACGGCGACGACGGCTCGGCGCCGGATCAGCGAGTTGTGGTTGTGGTGACGTGGGTGGCCGCTACGGGGATCGGCCGGTACAGCAGGACGGCGCGCGTCAACCCCGCGACGAGGTGCCGGTCCGGTTGGCCTCGTCGCGGCAGCGAAGGAGAAGCGCCTGCCACATGACATTCGGCACCCTACGCGCTCGTGTTCTGATCAGGAAGCGTAGTCCGGAATGTGGGAAGTGCCCAGTGAATGGCCCCGGTCGGCGCGCAGGCCCACCCGGCTCACGCCGCTCGGGCGGTGCGGGGCCGGCGGGCTCGGACCTCACAGCGGCCCTCACGCGACGGCGCACCCGGGCGGTGATCAGCCCGTCGGGTCGTCCGGGGGCGCGGCCACCGGCAGCGGAGCCCAGTCGACCGGTGGGCCGGGCAGCGGGATCGTGGCGGGTGCGGGAGCCGGCTCGCCGGCCAGACGGAGGCGGCCGGCGGCGAGCCGGGCGGCGGTGAGCGTGCCGTCGGGCTCGTAGCAGTAGATGCCGGGGTCCAGCGGTGGGCTGACCGACGCGGAGGTCGAGTCGACCGCGAAGCAGTGCCCGCGGGCGCCGGCCAGCTCGGCGGTCGAGACCGCGAGCGGTTCCTGGCGGTCGGTGAGCACCTCGGGCCAGTCGGTGAAGAGGTGCTGGAGTCGTGGGTCGAGATCGGCGTCGACGGGCTGCCCCGGGTCGGCCACCCGGACACAGCCGACCGATTCGGGGCTCCCGGCCGTGGGAAGCCGGCACTGGTAGAGCCCGTCGCCGTTCTGCGCCATGGACACGTCGGCCTGACCACCGAGCGCCCCGCCGGGGAGGTCGACCCGCCACGAGCCGTCCACGGCCCGGGTGACCGAGATCGTGCGGTCCGGGCGGTCGGGCGAGGAGAGGACGTACGTCGCGACCAGCCGGCGGTCCTGCGCGGCGGCGGCGTACGCCGCGAGCAGGTCGCGGGGGGCGGCCGGCGGGGCCGGGACGAGGGTCGGGGTCGGTGGCGCCACCGGCGCCCCGCTCCCGCACCCGGCGGTCGCCGCCGCCGCGGCGAGCAGGAGCAGGCCGAGCGTGGCCCGGACCGCCCCGGCGGTACGCCGTCGCCCCGGGCGGTACGCGACACCGGGCACGGGCTGACCGCCGGCCCGCCGTCGGCCGCCGGCGGGGTACGGAGGGCTGACCGGGCGCATCCCGCCATTCTCCCGGCGCGACACCGCGCCACCGGCCAGGCCGGCGCTGTCGCGTGTCGTACCGGCTGTCCGGTTCGGGGTCGGGTTCGGCCCGTCGGCCACGACGCACCGGGGTGGCGCCGGTCGGATGGTGGGAACGTCTCGTCCCGGCGGCGATGTTGGCCGGTACCCTGAGGGAGTCTCACAGAGCGCCGCCGGCCTCGCCACCGGCGGCGTTGGCACGCTCAGGGGCCGGTACGCGCGCCCGACTCGCGGAAGGAGTGGACCGTCGTGGCACTCGTCGTGCAGAAGTACGGCGGATCCTCGGTTGCCGACGCCGAGCGAATCAAGCGGGTGGCGGAGCGGATCGTCGCGACCCGCAAGGCCGGCCACGACGTGGTCGTCGTGGTCTCCGCGATGGGGGACACCACCGACGAGCTGCTCGACCTGGCCAGTCAGATCACCCCGCTGCCCCCGGGGCGCGAACTGGACATGCTGCTCACCGCCGGTGAGCGCATCTCGATGGCGCTGCTCGCGATGGCGATCCACAACCTCGGTTACGAGGCGCGGTCGTACACCGGTTCGCAGGCCGGGGTGCTGACCACCTCGGCTCACGGCCGGGCACGGATCATCGACGTCACGCCCGGCCGGCTGCGTGGCGCGCTCAACGAGGGCGCCGTGGTGATCGTCGCCGGCTTCCAGGGGGTCGCCCAGGACACCAAGGACATCACCACGCTGGGCCGGGGTGGCTCGGACACCACCGCCGTGGCGTTGGCCGTGGCGCTCGGCGCGGACGTCTGCGAGATCTACACCGACGTGGACGGGGTCTTCACCGCCGATCCGCGGATCGTGTCGAACGCACGACACATCAAGACCATCACCTACGAGGAAATGCTCGAACTGGCCGCCTGTGGGGCAAAGATCCTGCACCTGCGGAGTGTGGAATATGCCCGGCGGGCGGGGTTGCCGATCCGCGTCCGTTCGTCATACTCGACCAACACCGGAACTCTGGTCACCGGATCGATGGAGGACCTACCTGTGGAGCAGGCACTGATCACCGGGGTCGCCCACGACCGGAGCGAGGCGAAGATCACGGTCGTCGGCGTTCCGGACGAGCCGGGGGCGGCGGCCCGGATCTTCGAAACGGTTGCCGCCGCCGAGATCAACCTCGACATGATCGTGCAGAACGTCTCCACGGAGGGCACCGGGCGCACCGACATCTCGTTCACCCTGCCGAAGGCCGACGGGCCCACGGCGATGGCGGCGCTGGGCAAGGTGCAGGAGCAGGTGAAGTTCAAGAGCCTGCTCTTCGACGACCACGTCGGGAAGGTCTCCCTCATCGGCGCGGGGATGCGCTCGCACCCCGGCGTGGCGGCGCGCTTCTTCGCGGCGCTGGGCGAGGCCGGAGTCAACATCGAGATGATCTCGACCTCCGAGATCCGCGTGTCGGTGGTCTGCCGCGACACCGACCTCGACGTGGCGGTCCGGGCCGTGCACGAGGCGTTCGACCTGGGCGGCGACGAGGAAGCGGTGGTCTACGCCGGGACCGGGAGGTAGCCAGCCGATGGCCGCGCTGCCCACGCTGGCGGTGGTCGGGGCGACCGGCGCTGTCGGCACGGTCTTGTGTGAGCTGCTCTCGTCGCGCAAGAACGTCTGGGGCCAGATCCGGCTGCTCGCCTCCGCCCGATCGGCCGGACAGAAGCGGATGTGCCGCGGTGAGGAACTCACCGTCCAGGAGCTGAGCGCCGAGGCGTTCGACGGCGTCGACGTCGCGATGTTCGACGTGCCGGACGAGGTGGCCGCCGAGTGGGCGCCGGTGGCGGTCTCCCGGGGCGCCGTCGTGGTCGACAACTCCGCCGCCTACCGCGGGGACCGGGACGTGCCGCTGGTGGTGCCGGAGATCAACCCGGAGCAGGTGCGGAACCGGCCGAAGGGCATCATCGCGAACGCCAACTGCACCACCCTGACGATGATCGTCGCGGTGGCGCCCCTGCACCGCGAGTACGGCCTCCGGGAACTCGTGCTCGCGTCGTACCAGGCGGTCTCCGGCGCGGGCCAGGCCGGCGTCAACATCCTGTACGACCAGCTGTCGAAGGTCGCCGGCGACCGGGCGCTGGGCTCCCGCCCCGGCAACGTCCGACAGGCGATCGGAGAGGATCTCGGCCCGTTCCCCGCGCCGATGGCACTCAACGTCGTGCCGTGGGCCGGGTCACTGTGCGACAACGGCTGGTCGTCCGAGGAACTGAAGCTGCGCAACGAGACGCGCAAGATTCTCGGTCTGCCGGACCTGAAGGTGTCCGCCACCTGCGTACGGGTGCCGGTGGTGACCGGCCACTCGGTGGCCGTACACGCGGTCTTCGGCACCGAGGTGGACGCGGAGGGCGCCCGGGAGGCGTTGCGCAACGCGCCCGGCGTGATCCTGGTCGACGACCCGGCGGCGGGCGAGTTCCCGATGCCGATCGACGCGGTGGGGACCGACCCGTGCTGGGTCGGCCGGATCCGGCGGTCGCTGGACGACCCCCGCGCGCTGGACCTCTTCGTGACCGGTGACAACCTGCGTAAGGGCGCGGCGCTCAACACGGCGCAGATAGGCGAGCTTCTCGCCGCGGAGATCGCCGGTAGGCGGTGAGCGCCGCCGGCGGGCGCGGGCGCGGGTCCGTGACGGCGGCCGCCGCGCCGCGGGCGGTGGTCAGTCGGTGGCCACTCCCACGCCGTCGCCGCCGCGCCGCTTCACGTCGTACAGCGCCTCGTCGGCCCGGCGTAGCAGCCGGTCGGGGGACTCGTCGTCGCGGCGTACCGCCACTCCGACGCTGATGGTCCGCCCGGTTCGCCGGGCCGCCTCGATCAGCCGCTGTGCGATGCCGAGCGCCTCGTCCGCGCGGCCCACGTCGACGACCGCGACGAACTCGTCACCTCCGGTCCGGTACAGCTCGTCACCGTGTCGCAGCGCGCCCTGCAGCGCCCTGGCCAGCTCGACCAGTGCACGGTCACCGGCCTGGTGACCGTACGTGTCGTTGATCGACTTGAAGTCATCCACGTCGACGGCGAGCAGGGCGGTCCGGCCCTCCGGCCGCAGGTCGGCGATCCGTTCCCCGAACGAACCGTGGTGCCGCAGCCCGGTCAGCGGGTCGGAACTCGCGCGTTCCCGCAGGTGGGCCAGGCTACGGAGGCGTTCGAGGCAGAGCCAGGTCTGGGCGGCGAGCAGCTCGATGACACCGACGGTGGTCGGGTCGGGCTGCAGGGTCCGGGTGTCGCCGACCAACAGGACGCCGCTGGACTCCGACGGACCCAGGGGCACCGAGATCAGCGTCCGGATCCCGGCCGCGATCAACACGTCCTGGTCCGGGGTGGTCGGGTGGTTGTCCTCGCCGAGGGTGTAGGAGGTGCCGTGCCGGTGGGCCAGGGCCCGGAGCCGTTCCAGTACCGGGCGGCCGGCGCCGACCAGCGCGGCGTGCACCCGCGACTCCAGCGCGCCCGGTGCGACGCTGGGGGTCGCCAGCCGTGGACCGGTCGGGCTGTCGAGAACGAAGACCGCGGAGGCGAGCCCGGTGACGTCCCGGGCCGCCTGGACGGCGGCGGCTATCAGGTCCGCCTCGGTGGTGGCGGCGGTGAGCGCCGAGGCGTGCCGCAGCAGCCTCTCACTCCGGGACTCCGCCGGCGGTCCGCCGAGCTCGGCGATCCGGGCGCCGAGGTGACCGGCGACGCGTTCGGCGGTGTCCCGCCACGTGTCGAGGTCGACATCGGTGCTCCACCGCACGTCGAGGACACCGATCGGCCGTCCGGCCGGGTCGACGACCGGGGTGCAGATCTCCGCCAGCAGATCGGGGCGCAGCGCCACATGATCCGAGTCGGGCCCCAGCACCGGAACCACCTCCGTCTTGCCGGAGGCGTAGACCCGGCCCGTCGTTCCCCGGCCCGGGGGCACCGAGGCGATGACCTGCCACGAGCCCGTGGCCGCGACACAGCGGAGTCGATCGTGCACCCACAGCAGTACGGTGATCTGGGCCGGGATGTGCTGCGCCAGCGTCGCCACGGTCGCCTGACACGCCTCGACGGCGGTGGAGGCCGTGGCGAGCCGGGCGGTGACGTCGCGGACGACACGCGAGTGATCGAGGGATGACACCGTTCCGATCCGGGGGAGGAGGGGTCCGGGAGGTGCCGGGCCGGGAGGTAGGAGGGGTGGGTCGGACCAAGATTACTCAGGGTGGTGGAGAGCCGCTGGCCCGCCGGGCGTCGAGATAGTGCACCATCAGCGCTTCTGGTGCGAGAAAGGGAGTTTTCCGGCGCACTACGGGCTGTGATACCGGTCTCGTTCCGGGATCGCCACCGGCCGGCGGCGACACGCGCTCGGCGGTAGGCGTGTGGGCGGGCGGCTGCCGTCGCCGTCGCCCATCAGGTCACAAATTGGACAAGACGTCGCAACCGGCGCCGGGCGCACCGTCGCGGGAGGACTAGGATCATCGGGGTCTGGCGATCATGGCGACGGAGCCGGAGACGACGGAGAGCCGAACATGACGAGGCTTCCCGACGAGGTGGTGGCCGCGGTGGGCCGGGTCACGATCGCGGCTGGCGACCTGGAACTCATCCTGGCCTGGATCGGAGCCGACCAGGCCGGCGGCAACGCGTTCGAGGTTCTGGCCCGTCCAGGAGAACCGGTACGAGCAGCCCGGGACTCGATCGAGTTCGCGGCGCCCCAGTACCGACAGGCGTACCTGCCGATCATCGAGATCGCGGCGAAGCTGCTCGCGAAACGGCACGCGGTGGTCACCGCGATGTGGATCAGCGAGGCGCCCGAGCAGTCGGCGCAGCGCTGGGAGCTGCTCGACGACAAGACCCACATCCGCCAGCTCGTCGATCCCCGCGCGCTCGACGAGCTGGCCCGCCAGCTCCTGGAGGCGCGCAACCGCCTGGTGCAGATCGTGACCGCCCAGCTCAACAACGAGCCGGTCCCGGCCTGACACCCCGAGGCCCGGACGATCCGGTGCGACGTCCGGGCCCGAGGCCGGCGCGCGCCGCCGGCAGGGCGGCGCCGGGCGCGCCCGGCGCGCCGCGCGAAGCGTGGCGTCGTGATCCTCAAGAGGTTGATTCGGCGGTTGCCTCCGGGCGGGTCGGCGGCGGTGGGGTCGGGTCGAGGATCCGGGTGCCGTCGTGGTGGCGGACGGCGGGTGCCGGGTCGGTGCGTAGGGCGTCGAGGACGCGGACGGCGAAGGCCTCGGTCATCTCCGCGGTGACGCGTTCGGAGGTCCACCAGTCGACGGCGGTGGACTCCGCCGTCGGGTGTGGGGTGCCGGCGAGGACCCGGGCACGGAAGACCAGGG
>CALGAM010000212.1 GCA_937951935.1 uncultured Micromonospora sp.
GGCCCCGACCATCCCAACACGCTGGCCACCCGCGGCAACCTCGCCGACTGGCGCGGCAAGGCAGGAGACCAGGCCGGTGCTGTTGTCACGTTCGAGGAGCTTCTTGCCGACTGTCTGCGGGTGCTTGGCCCCGACCATCCCAACACGCTGGCCACCCGCGGCAACCTCGCCGACTGGCGCGGCAAGGCAGGAGACCAGGCCGGTGCTGTTGTCACGTTCGAGGAGCTTCTTGCCGACTGTCTGCGGGTGTTCGGCCCCGACCACCCCGAGACCCTGACCGCCCGCAACAACCTCGCCTACTGGCGTGTTGAGGCGGGGGATGGGACCGGTGCGGTTGTCGCGTTCGAGGAGCTTCTTGCCGACTGTCTGCGGGTGTTCGGCCCGGATCACCCCCACACCCTGGCCGCGCGTGCCAACCTCGCCACCTCCCGTGGCCGGGCGGGGGATGTCACTGGTGCTCTCGCCGCGTTCGAGGAACTTCTCGCCGACTGCCTGCGGGTGGTCGGACCCAACCACTCCTACACCCTCACCGCGCGTTACAACCTCGCCCGCTGGCGCGGTGAGGCGGGGGATGCGGCCGGTGCGGTGGCCGCGTTGGAGCAGCTTCTCACCGACCGCCTGCGGGTGCTCGGCCCCGACCACCCCGACGTCCTGACCACCCGCATCATCCTCGCTCACTGGCGCGAGCGGGCCGGTGGCGAGAACGACCGACCGTAACAGCCGAGGCGGATCGGCGGGCGAACGCGGCGCGAAGAACGGCAACGCCGTCCACGTGCCGCCCGCCGCCGACGCACCGCACCGACCAACCCGCGTGGCCACCGGGCCGGGCTCCACCAGGTCGACGCTCCGTCACCGATGGCCCGAGCCGTGGCCTCGGTGTTCGCCATCGGTTGCCGAACCGGGAACACTGACGCCGGATGTGTGACGTCTCCTGGGGAAGGGCGGTCCGCGGATGACGGTGGGCGCTGAGCCGATCGCCGGCCGGTACGAGCTGGTCGAGGAAATCGACTCCGGCGGGATGGGGCGGGTCTGGCGCGGATACGACGCGGTGCTCGACCGCGAGGTCGCGATCAAGCTGATCCGTCCGGAGGCGGTCCACTCGCCCGAGGAGGCCCGGGAGTTCGCCAAGCGGTTCCAGCGCGAGGCGCGGGTCACCGCCCGCATCCAGCACCACGGCGTACCCCAGGTGTACGACGCGGTGCTCGACCGCCCGTACGACCGCGTCTACCTGGTGATGGAGTACGTCCGGGGTACTCCGCTGCGCGCCTTCATCAACCCGGAGCGGCCACTTCCGATCGCCTGGGCGGCGGCGATCGCCGCGCAGATCTGCACCGTGCTGTCGCACGCCCACGCCGTACCGGTGGTCCACCGGGACATCAAGCCGGAGAACGTGCTGGTCACCGACGCCGGGATGGTCAAGCTCCTCGACTTCGGGGTGGCCGCCATGCACAACGGCGACGTCACCCGGCTGACCCGCCCCAACCAGGTCGTCGGCTCGCGGTACTACATGGCGCCGGAGCAGGTCACCTGCGCCCGGGTCACCCCGCGCACCGACCTCTACGCCCTCGGCTGCCTGCTGCACGAGCTGCTGACCGGGCGCGTCGTCTTCCGGGGCACCGAGTACCAGTTGATGTACCAGCACTGCCACCGCCCGCCGACCCCGGTACGCGAGCTGCGGCCCGACGTGCCGGAGGAGTTGGAGCGGCTGGTGCTGGACCTGCTGGCGAAGGCACCCGAGGAGCGGCCGGCGGACGCGTACGAGGTTTACGAGCGGCTGCTGCCGTTCCTGCCCCCGCCCGGGGCGGCCCCGCCGCCGGTCGGGCGCGAGCTGGCCGGCATGCCGGACCCGACCCTGCTCTACCGCCGGCCGAACCCGCCGCGGCGCCGCACCGAGGCGCCACCGCTGGTCCCGGCTGCTCCCGCCCGGTCGGCCGCGCCGGGCGGCGCGGCACCGGCGGTCCCGCACCCCGGGCTGCGGGACGCGATCCGGGCGGCGCTCGCCCAGTTCGACGCGTTGTTGGAGCAGGAACGCTACACCCAGGCGGCCGAGGTGCTCGGTGCCGTCGTCGGCCCGGCCAGCGAGGCACTCGGCCCGGAGCACCCGCGGGTGTTGGCGTTGCGGGCGCGCCGGGCGGGCAGCCTGTTCCTCGGCGGCGACGTACGCCGGGCACTGCCGGAGTTCGACGCGCTGGTCGCCGCGTACCGGCGCAGCGGCAACGCGGCACACCCGGACGCCGTGGACTGTCTGCGGCAGGCGGCGGACTGCCGGGCCGAGCTGGGCCAGGCCACGGCGGCGCTGCGGCAGTACCGGGAGGCGCTCGGTTACGTCCGCGCCGAGTCGGGCGACGTCAGCCCGACCGCCCTGGACCTGCGGCGCAACATCGGCGTCGTGCTGGCCGGCGAGGGCAGGACGGGGGAGGCGGTCGCGGAGCTGCAACCGCTCTACGACGACCTGTGCCTGGTCTACGGGCCGGAGCACGACGAGGCCCGGGAGGTTGCCGGGATGCTCGCCCGGCTCCGGCTCACCGACCGGTCCTGACCGTCGACCGCCCCACCCGGCCGCCCCGGCCGGGACCGGTGCCGCGACCACGAGCCGGCGCGGCGCGGGCATCGTCCGATGTGGTTCCCGCGCCGCGCCGGCACCCCCCGACTACGGTTGACGACTCCACTCGTACGGCGTGGGCCGGTCCAGACCGGCCAGCAGAATCTGCGAGATCAGTTCCATCCGTTCGCTGTCCGGGCAGTCGTCGTCGGCGTACAGGCGGTCGAGCATGGGACGGACGTGGTGCAGCGCGTCCTCCTCCACCTCGCCGACGCCGTCCCCGGCGCCGCGGATGACGCCGTCATATCCCGGTCGCATAACCGCCCACCCCCACCCCGCGCAGCGGCGAACTTCCGATGCCGGCCATGCCGCCCATGATCATGGCGACGGTGCCGCGGGCGGTCAGCAGCGTCCACCCGATGTAGCCGACGTACTTGACGATCTTGAACGCGTAGAACCCCGCCATCGCTTCGCCGAACGCCCCCTTCCTCCGCGCGAGGAAGATGAGCGCGGTGTCGATGGCCATCTTGAGGGTGTCGGCCACCACCGACGCGGTGTGCATGGCGAACCTGGCGAACTGCTCGTACGCCTTGTGAATCTCCAGGAACCGCTGGTACATGCTCTTGAAGAGGTCGGCGAGGGCCTGGAACTCCCGGTACGCCGCCTCGCTGGCGCTGCCGTCCCAGGCGTGGTCCAGCGAGGCGAGGCCCCGGTCGATGTTCTTGCCGATCCGTTCCAGCGCTTCGCCGATGTCCTTCCACGCCCCGGCGGTCCGGCTGTAGGCCTCCCAGTCGCCGGAGAAGTACGTTGCGACCTTCTCCAGGATGTTGGTGCCGGTCAACTCCTGGATGAAGTTCACCACCATTCCGGTGAGGCTGAGCTCGAAGACCTTGTCGAGGACCTTCGTCGGATCGCTGAACTCGCTGTAGGCCGGCGTGCCGACGAGCACGTCGAGCGGATTCATGTAGTCGGCGTAACCGGAGTGGCTCGCCTCCCAGCTCTCCCGCTGGACAATACTGCCGACGTACTGTGACTCGAACCGTTCCTTGGCTGCCTGGTCGCTGCCGTCGTAGAGCTTGGCGGCCTTCTCCAGCTCCGCGGCGGAGCTGCGCAGCGCCTGACCCAACCGGGTGATCAGGTTCTCGGCGTCGGCGTAGATCCGGTCGTGGAAGTTCAGCGCCTTGGCCAGCAGCCCTTCCGAGGAGACCGCCTGCATCTCCTGACCGCACCACTGGCGCAGGTAGGCGAGGATCTGGTCGTTGTATCCGGCGTTGCGGTTGAGCAGGCCGACGTACCCGCGCAGGTCGGCGGTCCTGACCTTCACGGTCGTCATCGCGCCTCTTCCTCCTCGCGCGCCTTCGCGACGGCCTGGCGGCCCTCGGCGTACAGGCGCTCGCGCTCGCTGTCGGACAGGTCGTGCCACCAGGCCGCGTGCTCCTGGGCCCGCCGGGCGAACACCTCTCCGTAGATGCCGGAGCCGGCTGCCTCGTAGAGCGTGACGTTGCCGGCCAGCACGTCCCGGGCCATGTCCCGGGCCAGCGGATCACTGTCGTCCCTCGCCTGTTCCTCCAGGGCCTCGCGCAGCCGCCGCTCCTCGAACGGATCGCGCAGGCTGCTCAGCAGTGGCCTACCCACGGTCCACCAACTCGGACACTCGTCGACGACTCCCTGATGCGAGGGCACCACCGGTCGGGTCCGGCGGGTCCGGCGTGCGGGCGGACCGCAGGCGCCGAGCAGCCCGTGTACCGCCGGGCGGCCCGCGGCCGGGTGCCGGGCGGCCGCGAGCGGTAGGTGGTCATGATGATGGGGACGAGGGGGCACAGGGCCCGCACAGATCGCGCCCAAACCCTCGTGGCCGCCCGCGGTCCGGGTGCCTCCTCCAACTGGCCAACCATGATGCGGCCCCGCCAGGGCGACGGCCGGCGCTGGCGGATCGCCGCGGGGCGGGCGCCGACGGGGACGAGGAGATCGCGGGTGGAGTTTCGGGTGCTGGGGCCGTTGGAGGTGCGGCACGCGGGGGCGGCCGTGCCGTTGGGCGGCCCGCGCCAACGCGCCGTGCTGGCGGCGCTGCTCCTGCGGGCGAACCAGCTGGTGACCGCGCAGTACCTGATCGAGGCGGTCTGGGAGACGGCTCCGACCAGCCCCGAGTCGAACCTGCGGACGTACGTCGCCGGGCTGCGGCGCCGACTGCAGCGGGCGGGCGAGCCCGAACCGCGTCTGGTCACCGGGGCGGGCGGCTACCTGTTCCGGGTGGCGCCCGGCGAGCTGGACGTGGACACCTTCCACGAGCTGGTCGAGCGGGCGCGGCAGGCACGGGCCGGCGCGGACCTGGCGGGCGCGGCACGCTGCTACCAGGACGCGCTGCGGCTGTGGCGTGGCAAACCCCTGGACGGGCTGCCGCTCGGCCCGCAACTGTGGGCCGCGCTCGCACAGCTTGAGGAACGCCGGCTCCGCGCCGTCGACCAGCACGCCGAGGTCAGGCTGGCGCTGGGTGACCACGACACCGTCATCGACGACCTGCGCCGCCTGGTGGTGGAGTATCCGCTGCGGGAGAACCTGTGGGCGCGGCTGATGGGCGCGCTCGCCGAGGCTGGTCGCACGGCGGAGGCCCTCACGGCCTTCCAGGAGGCCCGCCGAATGCTGCGTGAGGAGCTCGGCACCGAACCCGGCGGCGAGCTGCAGGACCTCCACCGGCAGATCCTGCGGGGCGCGGCCCGGGCCGCCCCGTCCGGTCCGCGCGTCGAACCGGCCGCCGTGCCCCGGCAGCTCCCGTCGGACGTCCGCGGCTTCACCGGTCGGGCGGGCGAGCTGCGCCGGCTCGACGCCGCGCTGACCGCCGAGGCCGCCGGGCCGGCGACCGCGGCGGCGGTCTGCGCCGTCTCGGGCACCGCCGGGATCGGCAAGACCACCCTCGCCCTGCACTGGGCCCACCGGGTGGCTCACCGGTTCCCCGACGGACAGCTCTACGTCAACCTGCGCGGCTTCGACCCGACCGAGTCGCCGCTCGACCCGGCCCAGGCGGTCCGAACCTTCCTGGAGGCGCTGGGTGTGCCGCCGCACCGGATGCCGACCCAGCTCGACGGGCAGGTGTCGCTGTACCGCAGCCTGCTGGCCGGCCGGCGTGTTCTGATCGTGCTGGACAACGCCCGCGACGCTGCCCAGGTCCGGCCGCTCCTGCCCGGGGCACCGGGCTGCGCCGCCGTGGTGACGAGTCGGACCGACCTCTCCGCCCTGGTCGCCACCGAGGGTGCACACCTGATCACCCTGGGCGTGCTGACCGCCGACGAGGCGCGCACGGTGCTGTCCCGGCGGATCGGCCCGGACCGGGTCGACGCCGAGCCGGAGGCGGTCGACGAGATCGTCGCCCGGTGCGTCGGGCTGCCGCTCGCGCTGGCTGTGGTCGCCGCGCGCGCCGCCGTCGACCCGCGTCGGCCGCTGGCGGAGCTCGCCGCCGAGCTGCGGGAGACCGCCGGCAGCCTCGACATGTTCGAGGGGCCGGACGAGCTCACCGACATCCGTGCCGTCCTCTCCTGGTCGTACCGGACACTGAGCGGTCCGGCGGCCCGGCTGTTCCGACTCTGCGGCCTGCACCCCGGGCCGGACCTCACCGTGGTGGCGGCGGCGAGCCTGGCCGGTGTCCCGGTGCCGGTGGCCCGCCGCCTGCTGACCGAGCTGTGCCGGGCCAACCTGGTCACCGAGCACCTGCCGAGGCGGTACGGCATGCACGACCTGCTCCGCGCCCACGCCGCCGAACTGGTCGCCACGGTCGATTCCGCCGCCGAACGCGACGCCGCCGTGCGCCGGCTCCTCGACCACTACCTGTACACCGCCCACGCCGCGGACCGGCTGCTGGAGCCGCACCGGGACCCCCTGGTACTGGCGGACCCGCCGGCGGACGTGGCCGTCACCGACATCGCCGACGCCCAACAGGCGATGTGCTGGTTCAGAGCCGAGCGGCGGTCCCTGCTGGCCGCGGTCGACCAGGCGGCCCGCCTCGGACTGCACCAGCACGCGTACCGGCTGCCGTGGACGTTGGTCACCTTCCTGGACCGTCAGGGGCACTGGCCCGAGTATCTGGCCACCCAGCGGGTCGCGTTGCGGGCCGCGCGGCACCTGGCGGACCGGGACGGCGAGGCCCGCGCCCACCGGTTCATCGGCAACGCGCTCAGCCGGCTCGGCCAGCACGACGACGCCGATCGGCACTTCCACCGCGCGCTGGAGCTGTACGCCGGGCTGGGCGACCTGGTCGGCCAGGCCCGCATCCGGCGGGCGCTGTGCTGGTCGGCCGGGCAGCGTGGCCGGCACGACGAGGCGCTGCACCACTCGGTGCGGGCGCTCGACCTGTTCCGGGCCGCCGGGCACCGCAGCGGCGAGGCGCGGGCGCTGAACGCGGTCGGCTGGTACCACGCCCTGCGCAACGAGACCGGGCCCGCGCTCGCGCACTGCGAGCAGGCGCTCGCCCTGCACCGCGAACTCGGCAGCCGCGACGGCGAGGCGAGCACCCTGGACAGCATCGGGTTCATCCACCACCAGCTCGGCGACCACCGTCGGGCCACCGACTGCTACCGGCAGGCGCTGGCCATCCACCGGGAGCTCGGCGACCGCAACGGCGAGGTGGAGGCGCTGACCCACCTCGGCGACGCGCACCGCGACGCGGGCGACATCCGGGCCGCCCGGGACGCCTGGCAGCAGGCGTTGGAGATTCTCGACGAGTTCCACCACGCCGACGCCGACCAGGTCCGCGCCCGGCTGCACGCCCTGGTCGTCGACGCCGAGCGGCGGCCGGGCGGCGTCGGCTGACCGCCTGCGGCGGGCGACGCCGGCCGGTGGGCGGACGAGGGCCGGGCGGGCGCGGCCGGATCAGCCGGGCGGCCGGATTGAACCGGTGAGCAGTGGGTACGTGCGGGACCTCGGACGACGGAGGGGTCTCATGGCGGGACGACACACCATGCTGCGCTCGATGCACGACCTCGGCCTGGCCGCCTGGTTCGGCGGCTCGCTGATGGGCGCGGTCGGGGTCAACGGCGCGGCGGAGAAGGTCAACGACACGAAGCAGCGGCTCGGCGTCGCCTCGGAGGGCTGGGCGCGGTGGACCCCGGTCAACGCGGCGGCGATCGGCACCCACGTGGTCGGCGCCGCCGGTGAGCTGATCACCGAGAGCCCACGGGTGTTCGCCCAGTCCGGCGTCGGGCGGATGAGTGCCGTCAAGACCGGGCTGACCCTGGCGGCCCTGGCCGCCACCGGCTACAGCCGGCTGCTCGGCATGCACCTGCAGAAGGCCGCCGAGGCTCCGGTGGTGGCCGGCACCGCGCCGCACAACGGTACGCCGCCGGACATCGCCAACCGGCAACGGCAGCTGCGGGTGTTGCAGTGGGTGATCCCCGCCCTGACCGGGGCGATGATCATCGTGACGGCGTTCGCGGGGGAGCAGCAGAAACCGGGACAGGTGTTGCGGGGAGTGCTGAACCGGATGACCGGTATGACCGAGGTGACCAAGGGGGTGCGTAGGCTCGTCGGTCCGGGCGGCGCGGTGGTCGGGACGCGGATGGGCAAGCAGGCCCTGGCGAAGCTGCGGCGGTGACCCGCGGGCCCGCCGCACAGCGACGACGACGGCGACGGCCGGCCGGCACTCCGGCACGGCCGCCGCCGCTTGCCGGCCCGGCGGTTGCTGCGCGCCCACGCCGGGCGGATCGAGGGGTGGCTGACCGAACTCGACCGGCTCGGCGCGCACGCCGGACGCGGGGAGTGGGTGGTGACGCACGGCGAACCCCACCCCGGGAACCTGATCCGGACCGCGGCCGGACTGCGTCTCGTCGACTGGGACACGGTCCGGCTCGGCCCGCCGGAGCGCGACCTCTGGCTCGTCACCGACGACCCGGAGCTGCTCGGCGCGTACACCCGGGCCACCGGCCGTCCGATCGACCCCGGTGCCCTGGAACTGCACCGGCTGCGCTGGAGGCTCGCCGACATCGCCGAGGTCGTCGACACGCTGCGGCGCCCGCACGGCGACGGGGCGGACGCCGCGGCGGCGCTGCGCCACCTCACCGGCTACCTCTCCTGACCACGTCACTCCTGACCCTCGTCACCGCCTGCGGGGACGGTCCGGGGCAGGGGGGCGCGGCGTCAGCGTGCGGTCGTCACGTGTTCGAGCAGGTGGCGGCCGTACCGGAACTGTCGGGCGGCCTCCGCCACCCGGCGGCCGAGGTGTTCCGCGGTGCGCAGGTCCGCCTCCGGGGGAGCCACGTCGGGCCCCTCGTCCACGTTCGACTGTGCCCCGGCGCCGAGCCAGAAGCCGAGCCGGTTGAGGTCCGTCTCCGAGCCCCGCGTGGAGTTGTTGGCCGGCGGCAGGTCGAGGTTGACCCAGTGCATGCCGTGCTGGGCGGCGAAGATCGCCAACTGGACCAGCGTCGCCAGTTTGTCACCCGCACGGGCGCCCGAGTTGGTGAAACCGGCCGCCAGCTTGTTCCGCCACCGGTAGCCCCGGGCCAGCACCGCGTGCGAGGTCGCGTCCTGGAACGCCTTGAACGGCGCCGACACGTTGCCGAAGTAGGTCGGTGTGCCGAAGATGATCGCTTCGGCGGCGGCCAGGTCGTCCCAGCGGGACGGGGCCTCCGCGACCTCCACCAGCAGCGGCTGCGCGCCGGCGACCCGGGACACCCCGTCCCGTACCGCCTCGGCCTGGCGCCGGGTGTGGCCGTACCCGCTGTGGTAGACGACCGCGACCGTGAAGTCCGGCGCGACACCCTCCCACGTCGCCGTCGGGTCCTCGTCCCGCTCCGTCGTGCTGCCGACTGTCAGCGTGCTCACCGTGGTGTCTCCCTGTGCCCTCGTCGCCGCCGCCGTCGGCGGCGACCTCCGTCACCACCTGTGACGTCAGCAGACCGGCAGAGGTGACCGTGACCGGTCGAGGACGGCGAGGTCGAGGTCGCGGAGCCGGGCCGGGTCGGCGACGACGTCGAACGCGGTGACCCGCTCGCCGTCGGTGGCGAACCGGAGAGCGATCCGCAGCCGGCCGCGCGGTGCGACGACGGCACCGACGACACCACCCACCAGCGCCAGGCGCGCGAGGCGGGCCCGCGCCACGTTGGCGACCGTCTCGGCCGCGACCGGACCGGCGCCGCGCAGCACGGCCGGGTCGCCGGGGCGCAGCGCCGCCCGGTCCGCCCGGCGTACGACGTCGGGGTCCAGCACGGCGAGCAGCGCGGCCAGGTCGCCGGCGCGGGCGGCGGCGAGGAACGCCTCCACCACCGCGCGCCGCCGGGCGAGGTCGGCGGCGGGGACGGCGGGGGAGCCGTGCACCCGGTGTCGGGCCCGGCTCGCCAGCTTCTTCGCCGCCACCGGGGTACGTCCGACGATCGGGGCGATCTCGTCGAACGGCACCGCGAACAGGTCGTGCAGCACGAACGCCACCCGTTCGGCCGGGCCGAGCCGGTCGAGGACCACCAGCAGGGCGAGCCCGACCGAGTCGGCCAACACCGCCTCCTCGGCGGGGTCCGCCGTGCCGTCGCCGGCGGGCGCCGGATCGAGCACCGCCGGATCGGTCGACTCCTCGCGGCGACGCTGCCGGGCGCGGAGCATGTCGAGACAGACCCGGCTGACGACCGTGGTCAGCCAGCCGGGAAGGTTGGCGATGCCGGTCGTGTCCACCCGGCTGACCCGCAGCCACGTCTCCTGGACGGCGTCGTCCGCCTCGTCGATCGAGCCGAGCATGCGGTACGCCACCGCGCGCAGATGGTCGCGGGCCCGGTCGAACCGATCCGCCAACGCCGTCTGGTCGCCCATCGGTCACCTCTCGTCGTCGTCCGTCGTCACACCGGGTGGAGGGGATTCGGGGTGACGCCGACGACGGATCGGCGCGACAGGAGGGGTGCCCATGCTAGCGCGACGCTGACCGGGCCCGCCCACGCCGGCCCGGCGCGCGGCCGCCGCTACGGGCCGAAGGCGGCCAGGAACCGGTCGCGGAACTCGCTCATCCGCCACACCGGCGACGTCGGGCCCGGACGCAGCCCGTCCGACCAGCGCCACCCGGCGATCCGCGCCAGCACCGCCGGGTCGCGGGCGACGATCGTGATCGGCACGTCCCGGCTGGCGTTCTCGCCGGTCACCACCGGAGACGGCTGGTGGTCGCCGAGGAAGACCAGCACCAGGTCGTCGTCGCCGTACGTCTCCACGTAGGAGATCAGCGTGCCCAGCGAGTACTCGATGGAGAGCCGGTACTGGGTGCGGACCCGCGCCGGGTCGCGGTACACCTCCTCCCTGGACGGACCGGCCTTCGCCATCGGCCGGAAGACCGACCCGTCGCCGACCTCGTCCCAGCCGACCAGCCGCGGCAGCGGGGTCCAGGGCGAGTGGCTGGAGACGAGCGGGATCTCCGCCATCACCGGCGTCCGGTTCGGGGCGGACCGCTCCAGCCGTTGGAACGCCGCCAGCGTGTACTGGTCCGGCATCGGCGCGAAGCTGAATCTCGGGCCCCGGTAGCCGAGATCGGCGGCCCCGTACATCCGGTCGGTGTCGAAGAACCCGGCCTCCGGCCACGGCTGGGTCAGGGCGGGCATGACCGTGACGCTGCGCCAGCCGGCACGCCGGAACGCGCCGTTGAGGGTCAGCCGGTCTCCCGCGAGCAGGGTCCGGTAGCGCTGCTGGTTGTCGACCCACACCCCGGAGAGCAGGGTGGCGTGGGCCAGCCAGCTTCCGCCGCCGGCGGTCGGCGAGGTGAGGAAGGCGCTGCGGGAGCCGTACCCGGCGGCGGCCAGGCGCCGGGTGCCGGCGTCGAGGACGGCCCCGACCTGTGGGGCGAACTCCGGGTCCTCGACCGCGTCCCGGCCGTAGCTCTCGACGAAGGCGATGATCACGTCCTTGCCGCGCAGCGCGGTCAGCAGGCGGTCGCCCGGCACGTCCCGGTAGGCGTCGACGGCGGTCTCGGCGGCGAACCTCTCGCGGTCCCGCAGCGCGGCGTGGACCTGGAGCACCCGGTGGTAGGCGAGCCCGCCCGCGCTCTTGGCCGCCACCGGGACCCCGGGCACGATCTGCACGCCGAGCAGCGCCAGCCCGACCCAGGCGGCGCCGAGCACGGCGGCGCCGCCGGCCGCCCTCCCGCGGTGTCGGGCGGCGACGCGGGCCAACCGCCGCACGGCCAGCGCCATCAGCACCGGTACGCCGACCGCGAGCAGGACCGCCACGACCGTGGCACCGACCGCGCCGGCCCGGCCGACCGCGTCGGCGAGGAACGCGACCGCGTCGTCGAGCAGCACCCAGTCGGCCGCCGGGTCGAACTGCCGGTCGAGGGCGACGTAGAAGCCCATGTCCAGCAGTTTCAGCAGGGTCAGCAGGCCGATCCCCACCCCGATCAGCACCGCCGTGGCGCGGCGGACCCGGCCCGGCACGAGCAGCAGCACGGCAAGGCCGAGCACCGCCTCGAGCGGGACGCGCAGGAACTGGCCCGGGGTGAACCGGGCGAGCTGGTTCGGCGCGACGAGGGCGGCGAAGACCAGCAGCCCGGCCAGGGCGGTGAGGAGGCCCGCCGCGAGTCGCCGTACGGCCCGGCGCCGCCCCGGACCGGCGTCCGCCGCCGGGGCCGGCGTGTCCCCGGCGGCCAGGCCGGCGCTCATCGGGCGAACCCCGCGGCCGGCGCGGGCCGCCGCCCGACGTGCGGGCGCCCCGTCCCGGGCTGGGCGGCCCCGGCCGGCCGGTCGCCGTGGCGGTGCCGCCACCGCCAGCGGACGTCCCGGCCGAACGACTCGACGAGCAGGGCCAACGCCGCCAGCAGCACGGCGACCGTCACCGGCCGGGGCAGCACGCCGGCCGTCGCGACCACCAGCACCACGCCCTGGGTCGCCGCCACCACCTTCCGCCAGTAGCGGGGCGGCAACGGCCCGGACAGCCAGGGGAGCAGCCACATCGCCGCGACGAAGGCGTACCGCATGCCGCCGATCGCGAGGACCCAGGGCCCGACGGTCGGGGCGGCGTGGACGCTGAGCACCAGCAGCAGGACCGCGTCGACCTCCATGTCGAAACGGGCTCCGAGCGGGCTCGCGGTGCCGGTACGCCGGGCCACCTGGCCGTCGACCCCGTCCAACACCAGCGCCGCCACGGCCAACCCGACCAGCGGGGCCACCGACGTCGGCCGGGTGACCGACTCGGCGGTCAGGGCCGCCACCGCGCCGACGAGGGTCGCCCGGGCCAGGGTGACCCAGTCGGCCGGCCCGGGGCCGGGCGATCCCGCACGGGCGAGACCCCGGGCGAGGAGGGCGCAGACGGTCACCCCGTGGGCGAGGCCCACCAGCCAGCCCGCGACCCCGAGGCCGACCGTCGCGGCGAGACCGGCCAGCAGGAGGACCTGGACGACCAGTCCGGCGAGCGGACCGGATTGAACCTTCGACATCGTTCCTCCGTGACTATCGTTGCGTCCCTGCGCGCACGGGTACGGAAAATCCGATCGATCAGTTCGATCAGGTATTTGGGACTTGACAGACTTTGGAGGTAAAGGACGGACCAGTTCGGTCTTGTCCTGGGTCCGTCTGGGATGTCCGAGAGGGGAGTGGATGACGTACGACGCCCACGCCTTCTGGCTGCTTGCGCCCGGGGAGGGCGAGATCCGTCCGCTGACCCTGCCCGACCCCGGGCCCGCCGAGGTCCTGGTCCGCACCCGCTACTCCGGGATCAGCCGGGGCACCGAGACCCTGGTCTTCACCGGTCGCGTCCCGGTCGGCCAGTACGCCGCCATGCGCGCCCCGTTCCAGGAGGGTGACTTCCCCGCCCCGGTCAAGTACGGCTACCTCAACGTCGGCGTCGTCGAGGCGGGCCCGGCCGAGCTGGTCGGCCGTACCGTCTTCTGCCTCTACCCGCACCAGACCGCGTACGTCGTCCCGGCCTCCGCCGTCGTCCCGGTGCCGGACGGGGTGCCGTCCGCCCGGGCGGTGCTGGCCGGCACCGTGGAGACCGCGGTGAACGCGCTCTGGGACGTCCCGCCGCTGGTCGGCGACCGGATCACCGTGGTCGGTGCCGGCATGGTCGGCTGCGCGGTCGCGGCCCTGCTCGCCCGGTTCCCCGGGGTCCGGGTGCAGCTCGTCGACACCGACCCCGGCCGGGCCGCCGTCGCCGCCGCGTTCGGCGTCGACTTCGCGCTCCCGGCCGACGCCGAGCCGGGACGGGACCTCGTGGTGCACGCCAGCGCCACCGCCGCCGGCCTGCAGCGGGCGCTGGACCTGCTCGCCCCGGAGGGAACCGTCCTCGAACTGAGCTGGTACGGCGACCGCGAGGTCTCGCTCGCCCTCGGCGGGGCGTTCCACTCCGGACGGTTGAGCATCCGCAGCAGCCAGGTCGGCATGGTCGCGCCGGCCCGCCGGGCCCGCCGCAGCTTCGCCGACCGGCTCGGGCTCGCCCTGGACCTGCTGCGCGACCCCGCCTTCGACGTCCTGCTCACCGGCCGCTCCCGGTTCCGGGAGCTGCCGCAGGTGCTGCCCCGACTCAGCACGGGCGACCTGCCCGCGCTGTGCCACGTCATCGAGTACGCCGGAGAGTGATTCGTGTTCAGCGTGACCGTCCGGGACCACATCATGGTCGCCCACAGCTTCCGGGGCGAGGTGTTCGGGCCCGCCCAGCGGCTGCACGGGGCGACCTTCGTCGTCGACGCGACGTTCCGTCGCCCCGACCTGGACGCCGACGGGATCGTGGTCGACATCGGACTGGCCGCCGCCGAACTGAAGGACGTGCTCACCGAGCTGAACTACCGCAACCTCGACGACGAGCCGGCGTTCGCCGGGGTCAACACCACCACCGAGGTGCTGGCCCGGACGATCGCCGACCGCCTCGCCGAGCGGGTGCACGCCGGGCGGCTCGGCGCCGGGGCACGCGGCCTGACGGGGATCACCGTCACCCTGCACGAGTCGCACGTCGCCTGGGCGAGCTACGAGCGGACCCTGTGACCCGGGCGGTGCGGTGAGGACGCGGAGTGAGCGGGGTGTGCGCACCACCCCCGCGGTCGCCGGCGGGGCCGGCGCGGCGAGGGTGGGCGGTCGCGTCGCGCGGACCGTCCACGTCATCCTTCCCAACGACATCGACGACCCGAACAGCCCCAGCGGGGGCAACCACTACGACCGCCGACTCTGCCAGTGCCTGACCGCCGCCGGATGGGCGGTCCACGAACACGCCGTCTCCGGCGGCTGGCCCCGCCCCACCGTCGCCGAGCGGGCCAACCTGGCCAACGCGCTCGCCGCGCTCCCCGACGACGCGGTGGTGCTCCTCGACGGGCTGGTCGCCTCCGCCGTACCGGAGGTGCTGGCCGGGCAGGCCCGGCGGCTGCGCCTGGCCGTCCTGCTGCACATGCCGCTGGACGCCGAGGACCCGGCGCTGCGCCGGGGCGAGCGGGCGGCCCTGGCCAGCGTCGCGGCGGTCGTCGCCACCAGCGGCTGGACCCGGCGGTACCTGCTCGACCGGTACGCGCTGCCGCCCGACCGGGTTCACGTCGCGGCGCCCGGGGTGGACCGGGCGCCGCTGGCGCCCGGCACCGGGGCCGGCACCGAGCTGCTCTGCGTCGCCGCCGTCACCCGGCAGAAGGGGCACGACGTGCTGGCGGCGGCCCTGGCCCAGGTGGCCGACCTGCCGTGGCGCTGCCGGTGCGTCGGGTCGCTGCGCCGGGACCCGGAGTTCGTCGACTCGCTGCGCCGGCGGCTCGCCGCCGACGGTCTCGCCGACCGGGTACGCCTGCTCGGCACCCGCACCGGGGCGGAGCTCGCCGCCGCGTACGCCGGGGCCGACCTGCTGGTGCTGGCCTCGCGCGGCGAGACGTACGGCATGGTGGTCACCGAGGCCCTGGCACGCGGGATCCCGGTGCTGACCACGGCGGCGGGCGGGCTGCCCGAGGCCCTCGGGTCCGCTCCGGACGGCAGCCGCCCCGGCCTGTTGGTCCCGCCGGACGACCCGGGGGCGCTGGCCGCCGCGTTGCGCCGCTGGCTCGGCGACGCCGGCCTGCGCGCCCGGCTGCGCCGCGCGGCCCGGGGCCGACGGACCACCCTCACCGACTGGACGGTCACCGCCGCGCGGGTCGCGGACGTGCTGACCGGGCTACGGACGGCCCGCGCCGTCCGCTCCCAGGGAGGATCGCGATGACCACGCCCAGCCGCGGCGCTGCCGCGGGCCACGTCCCGCGGCAGCGCCCTGACACCGCCGCGGGCGACGTCCCACAGGCGCGCGGGAACACGGCCGCGGGCGATGTCCCGCAGGCGCGCCGGGAGGTGGGGGCGGGCCCGGAGCTCGCCTTCGCCGACTGGCTCGGACTCCGGGAGGCCGCCGACGCGGCGGCCCGAGCGGTCGACCTGGTGGCGCCGGTCCGCCGGCACCTGGCCGGGGTGGACCGGGTCGTGGTCCACGACCTCGGCGCCGGCACCGGTTCGATGGGCCGGTGGCTCGCCCCCCGCCTGCCCGGACCGCAGCACTGGGTGTTGTACGACCGGGACGCCGACCTGCTGGTCCGGGCCCGCGCCGGGATGGTCGACCGGGCCGGCGACGGCACGCCGGTGACCGTCGAGACCCGGCTGCGTGACATCACCCGGCTCACCGCCGCCGACCTCGCCGACGCCACCCTCGTCACCGCCTCCGCGCTGCTGGACATGCTGACCGGTGAGGAACTGCACCGGGTGGTGGCGGCCTGTGCCGACGCCGGCTGTCCGGCCCTGTTCACCATCTCGGTGATCGGCCGGGTGAGGTTCAGCCCCGCCGACCCGCTCGACGGCGAGATCGCCGAGGCGTTCAACGACCACCAGCGGCGCACCGTCGACGGCCGGACACCGCTCGGGCCGGACGCGGTCGAGGTCTGCGTCGCGGCGTTCGAGCGGCGCGGCGTCCCGGTCACGGTCTGGCCCAGCCCGTGGCGTCTCGGCGCGAACCAGGCCGACCTGGTCGCCGAGTGGTTCGCCGGCTGGCTGGCGGCCGCCTGCGAGCAGCGGCCGGAACTGGTCGGCCGCGTCCGGGCGTACGCCGCCCGCCGGCGGGCGCAGCTGGCGGCGGGGCAGCTCGACGTCGTCGTCGAGCACCGCGACATCCTCGCCGGGTACACCGGGTACGGGATCACCGGAGGCGGATGAACCGCCCACCGGGCACGGATGAACTGTTCGCGGCCGGAACACGTATAGCAGGTCGATGTCGACCACGGAGAGCCTGTCCGCGCAGCGTCGCGACACCGCGTACCCGGTACCGGGCGAGGCGGGGACGACGGGCGCGTGGCCGGCCTCCCGGGCGCCGGGTGACGCCGGCGACCCGCTGGCGCCCCCGCACACCCCCGGTCCGACGCCCGGTCCGGCCGGGCCACCCCGCCCGGCGGGACGGCGTCGCGGCTTCGCCTGGGCACGGCCACTCGTCGGGGTGGCGATCCTCGGCCTCCTGCTCTGGCGGGTCGGCGCCGGCCCGTTCCTCGACGGGCTGCGCCTGATCGACGGCACCGCGCTCGTGGCGGCGCTCGGCATCGGCCTGGTCACCACCGTGTGCTGCGCCTGGCGGTGGAGCCTGATCGCCGGCGGGCTCGGCGTGCGGCTGCCGCTGGCCAGCGCCGTCGCCCGCTGCTACCGGGCGGTCTTCCTGAACGCCACGTTGCCCGGCGGGGTGCTCGGGGACGTGGACCGGGCGGTGCGGCACGGGCGCGACGCCGGGGACGTCGGCCGGGGCGTCCGGGCCGTGGTCTGGGAACGGGCCGTCGGGCAGGTCGTCCTGCTCGTCGTCGCGGCGGTCCTGCTGCTGGTGCTCCCCTCACCGGTACGGCCGTACCTGCCGGCGGTGGTCGCGCTGCTGGCGGCGGTGGCGGCCGGTGTCGCCCTGCTGCTGTGGGCGCTGCCCCGTCACCGGTCCGCGCGCTGGACCCGGCCGCTGCGCACCCTGGCGGCCGACCTCCGGTACGGGGTGCTCGGGCGGCGCACCTGGCTCGGTGTGTTCCTGGCCTCCGCCGCCGTGGTGGCCGGCCACCTGGCGACGTTCGTGGTCGCGGCCCGCACCGCCGGATCCACCGCCCCGGTGGCCGAATTGGTGCCGCTGACCCTGCTGGCTCTGCTAGCCATGGGGGTACCGGCGAACGTCGGCGGCTTCGGACCGCGCGAGGGCGTGGCCGCCTGGGCCTTCGGCGCCGCCGGCCTGACCGCCGCCCAGGGGGTCGCCACCGCGATGGTGTACGGGGCGCTGGTGCTGGTCGCCAGCCTGCCCGGCGCCGCCGTGCTGCTGGTCCGGCGGCCCGGCCGGGTGGTGGCCACGCCCGGGGCGGGGCGCGGCCCGGCTTGGCACTGACGAAGGAGAAGCATGTCCGCACCACTGCCGATCGCCACCGTCCGGACCCAGGTCACCGTCCCGCTCCGGTTCCCCGACGGGTACGCCACGACCGCACGGGTCTTCTCCTTCGACGGACTGGTGGACGCCCGGGAACACCTCGCCTTCGGGCTCGGCGACTGGAAGGCGGCGCGGGACCGGGCGGCGTCCGACGGGGCGGCACCGCTGGTCCGCCCACACAGCGAGTGCCTGACCGGTGACGTCTTCGGCAGCCAGCGCTGCGACTGTGGTCCGCAGCTGCGGGAGGCGGTCCAACGGATCTCCGAGGTGGGCGGCTTCCTGCTCTACCTGCGGCAGGAGGGTCGGGGGATCGGACTCTACCCGAAACTCGACGCGTACGCGCTGCAGGACACCGGCCTGGACACGTACGAGGCGAACGTGGCGCTCGGGCGCGGTGAGGACGAACGTGACTACACGGCGGCGGCCCAGATGCTCGCCGCGCTGGGGGTGCGGCGGCTGGCCCTGCTCAGCAACAACCCCGACAAGGCCGAGCAGCTCACCCGGCTCGGGGTGACGGTGACCGAGTTCGTGCCGACGGGCCTGTACGTCTCCCCGGCCAACGCCGGATACCTGGCGGCCAAGGCGAGCCGGGCGGCCCGCGCCGCCGACCGTCCCGTCGTCGCGTGAGGCGGTGGCGGCACCATGGGCCTGCGAACCGACCAGCTCGACGAGCGTCCGTACGTGCTGCTCAGCTGCGCGACGTCGCTCGACGGCTACCTCGACGACGCCACCGACCAGCGGCTGCTGCTGTCCAACGACGAGGACTTCGACCGGGTCGACGCGGTCCGGGCCAGCTGTGACGCGATCCTGGTCGGGGCGAACACGGTTCGACTGGACAACCCCCGGCTGCTGGTGCGTTCCCGGCGGCGGCGGGCCAGCCGGGTCGCCCGCGGTCTGCCTCCGTCACCGATGAAGGTCACGGTGCTGGGCCGGGGAGAACTCGACCCCGGTGCCCGGTTCTTCACCGAGGGCGACACCGACAAGGTCGTGTACTGCCCGACGACGATCGTGGAGAAGGTCAGGGAACGCCTCGGCGACCGGGCCATCGTGGTCGACGGGGGAGGTGGCCCGGTCGAGCCGCGGCGGATACTCGCCGACCTCGCCGCCCGGGGGGTGCGGCGGCTGCTGGTGGAGGGCGGGGCGACCGTGCACACCCAGTACCTGGCCGCCGGGCTCGCCGACGAGCTGCACCTGGTGATCGCCCCGTTCTTCGTCGGCGACTGCCGTGCACCACGGTTCGCCAGCGACGGGCGGTTCCCGTGGCGTCCGGGACGGCCGGCCAGCCTGGTGGAGGTCCGGCAGCTTCACGACGTCGTGCTGCTGCGCTACGCGCTCTCCGACCGGTTCGACCCCACGCTGGTGGGGGCTGCCGGCTGCGTCAGCTAGGACCCGGACCGTGTCGGCCGTCACCCGGGCAGGGGGCCGAGGGTGTGGGGTGTGGTGCCGGCGGCGTCCGCCGTGGCTCCGACGTCCCGGTGCCCGTACGCGCGGCGACGTCGACGCCGGGGCGGCAGCGCGAGGACGACCGCCGCCGCCGCGGCGGTGACCGCCGCGGTGACCGTGGGGTGGTAGTGCGACCCGGCGTTGGGGAACAGGGACCAGGCCACGTTGAAGGAGGCGTGGCAGATCGTCGGCGCGACCACGCTGGCACCCGTTTCGGCGTACAGCGACACCAGGATGACCCGGAACAGCACCGTGAACGTGCCGTGACCGGCGATCCACGCCAGGTCGTGACCGGTCTGGAGGTGCGGCACGACGTGCCATGCGGCCCAGACCACGCCGATCACCAGCCCGGCGGCGAGGGTGCCCCACCGGCGTCGCAACGGCCCGGTGGCGTACCCTGACCAGCCCAGTTCCTCCGCCAGCGCACTGACCAGGAAGATCACGGCGAGCAGCGGCGCGTGGGACCAGCGGATGACCGGCGACTCGGGCAGCGGCATCCCGGCCCCGCGCATGACCAGGTACGAGAGCACCATGATCAGCGGTGGCAGCAGCGCCGCGACCAGGTACCAGACCACCTGCCGTCGCCGCGGCGGACGGAACGCGGCCGACAGCCAGGCCCGCAACCCGCGGCGCCCACCCCGGCGACGCACCAACATGACGGCCGCGACCGCCGGGCAGACGAACATCAGAGCGCTGGCCGGCAGTCGCGCCCCGATCCACGGCAGGTCCCCGGCCAGGAACCCCACCAGATAGAAGGTGCCCGACAGGGCGAGGACCAGTCCGAAGAACACCGTGGGAACCGACCGGGTCGCCGGCCCACGCGCGGGCTTGTCTGGTTCGGCCACGGTGGGAAGGCTAACCAACGACCCCGGTGCTCCCGCGCCGGCGTGCGACGGCCGAGGCCACCCGACAGGGTGGACGCCGGCGCCGCCCGCCGCCTCCGGTGGCGGGGCGCCCGGGTGGACGACCGGTCAGTCGAGCTCCCCGGCCAGGACGGCGCTGCTCACCGGTCCCTCGTGCGCGCGCTGTTCGGCGTAGGTCACCACCAGCCCCACCAGCGACAGCACGTCGACGGGGAGACTCAGCAGCTCGGTGACCGCGAGTGCCGCCACCACGCCGACGGCCGTGCCGGGACCGGCGAGCGGGTCGGCGCCGAACGGGGCGGTGGCCGCGCTCTGCACGGCCCCGACGAGCAGGTCGCCGACGAGCACGACGGCCACCACCAGGGCAAGCCGCCCGAGCACCATCCCGAACCGTCGGTGGAACATCCCGAAGGCCCGACCGATCGGGTCACGCCGCTCGAAGAGGTAGACGGGGCCGGCCAGGCTCAGCGCGAAGGCGAGGTAGATCCCGGGCACGACGCACAGGCACAGGCCCACGCCGACGATCACACCTGCCAGCAGGGTCCAGCCCCAGAGGCCGGGCGCCCGGCGCAGACCGTAGCGCAGTGCCGTCCCCACGCCGACCGGCTGACCGACCGCCTGGCGGGCGATCACCCAGCTCCCGCCCGCCCAGCCGAGGCACTGCACGAACATGATCAGCACACCGCCCGCGGCGGACACCAGGAAGAGGACGGCCAGGTCGCGAAGGAAGCCGTCGGGCAGTCCGCTCGGATCCTGGGCGAACGACGCCTCCCAGTGCGCGCCCGGATCCACGCCGAGGCTGAGCACCAACAGCACGACCGCCGGAAGCACGTGGGTGATCAGCAGGATGGGCAGCAGCACCCGCCAACCGCGGCGCACCACGCCGACGCACCGGTCGTACCAGCCGCCCAGACCCGCCCCGGGCGGGCTCACCAGCGGGTCGGTGGGATCGACGCCGGGGGCGTACCAGCCGGCGGGCCAGGGATACCAGGACTGCCCGGGCGGGAAACCCGTCCCGGCGGGCGGGTACCACGGACCCTGCGCCGACGGGCCGGCCGGCGGTATCCCGCCCGGCGTGGCCGCCGCCTGCCCGTCGGGTGCGGCCACCGGCTCCCCGCCCGGCGTGACCGCCGCCTCCCCGCCGGTCGGCCCGGCCGACCCGGGCTGGCCGGGGTGTGGACCGGGCTGCCCGGACCCACCCGGAGGCGGGGCGGCCGGGGGTGGCAGGTCGGCCATGAACCCTCCTCGTCGACGGCTGTGTGGCGGGATCATTGTGCATTCACCGGGCGACCGCCGGGACGGCCCCACGACGGGTCGGGACCGTCCCCGGCCACCCGTCGTGTCCCGCCCGATCCGAAGTCGTATCCCGCCCGATCCGAAAAGGTCCCGACGCGGGGTGGCGGTCAGCGGTCAGCCGGGAGCGCGGCCGCCTCGACGGCGGACCGGCGGCGACGCAGCACCAACAGGGTGGCCAGGCCGGCGAGCAGACCCCAGAACGCGGCGCCGACGCCGAGCACGGCGACCCCCGATGCGGTGACGACGAACGTCACCACCGTGGGCAGCAGCAGGTCCGGGTCGGAGACGGCGTTGGTCAGCGACGAGCCCAGGGCGGGCAGGAGGGCCAGACCGGCGACGGCGATCACCAACACCGGTGGGGAGAGCAGCACGAGCGCGGTCGCCACGCCCGCGCCGAGCCCGAGCAACACCTGCCCGCCCGCCAGAACCAGGGTGGCGGTCCAGCGCCGGCGCGGGTCGGGGTGCGCCTCGGGGCCGGCGGTGAGCGCGGCGGTGATGGCGGCGAGGTTGATCTGGTGACCGCCGAACAGGGTGCCGACGGCACCGACCAGACCGGTCGTGACCAGCGCGGGCCGCAGTGGTGCCGGGTACCCGTAACTGGACAGGACGGCGGCCCCGGGGACGTTCTGGCCGGCCATGGTGACCAGGAACAGCGGTAGCGCGATGCCCACGATGGAGTCGAGGCTGAACGTGGGCGCGGTCCAGACCAGGTCGGGTCGCAGGGCGGCGTCGGCGAGGCCCGTGTCCCGTCCGGTCAGGGCGATCGCCACCACGGCCGCGACCAGGGCCCCCGGCACCGCCCAGCCGCGCGCGTAGCGCAGCAGTACCGCCCAGGTCACGACGACCGGGACGGCCAGTGCCGGGATGTCCACCAGGGCCCGGACCGGCGCCGTGCACAGCGGTACGAGGATGCCGGCGAGCATCGCTCCGGCGACCGGACGGGGAATGGCCGCGATCGCGCGCGCCAGCCACGGCACCAGGCCGGCGACCACGGTCAGCGCCGCGCAGACCAGGAAGGCGCCGACGGCGGCGGGGAAACCGCCCGCCACCGGGCCGGCCCCGACCAGCAGGGCCGCACCTGGCGTGGACCAGGCGACGGCGATGGGCATCCGGTGGCGCAGGGTCAGCACCGCACCCGCGATCCCGGAGCCGAGGCAGGTGGCGAGCAGCCCGGAGGCGGCCTGGGCGGGGCTGGCGCCCACGGCCTGCAACCCGGCGAGCACGAGGGTGAACGAACTCGCGAAGCCCACGATCGCGCTCACCAGGCCGGCGACGACCGGCCGCGCTCCAACCATCAGCGATCCTTCCCCCCACCGTTCCGAGAACAGAACGGATGTCGGGTGGCACGATACGCACGTGGCCGCGCGCGGAACAACTTTTCAACACCACGGGGCGGCGGTGGGCCGGCGGCTGCGTGAGCTGCGCGAGGCGCGCGGGCTGACCCTCTCCGAACTGGCCCGCCTGGCCGGCGTGGGAAAGGCGACGCTGTCCGGCCTGGAGAACGGCACCCGCGACCCCCGACTGGAGACCCTCTACGCGATCGCCGCCGCGCTCGGCGTGCCGATGAGCGCCCTGACACTCGACCGCGGCGCCCCCGCCGCGACCGCCGTACCGGTGCGGGGTGAGGCGGTGGTGTCGACCCTGCTGGAGGTCTTCGAGGAGCCGGCCGCCACCTACGAGCTGTTCGCGCTGCGCATCGTCGTCGGCGCCGAACAGGTCTCGCCCGCCCACCCGGTCGGGGTGACCGAACACCTCACCGTCTTCCGCGGCCACGCCCGGGTCGGCCCGGTCGGCGCGCCGCTGACGGCGGGTCCGGGCGAGCACGTGTCGTGGTCGGCCGACACCCCCCATCTCTACGCCGCCTCCGGCTCCGAGGACGTCGAGGCCAGCCTGCTGATCCGTACCCCCGTCGCCCCGGCGCGCCGGGCCGGCGCGCCGGCCGTCGTACCCCGCTGATCCGGCGGAACACCGCGACGGCACGGACACCGACGCGGCCTGCCGGGGCGGCGACCCGGAAAACCCACTGGCCCCACCACCCCGTGCCGTGCGATCGTCGACACCCGGGCCGCTAGCCCAACTGGCAGGGCGTCCGGCTGAGTAGCCCGTCCGCTTCCCGCCGGTGCGGTCATGGAAGGGCTTCCTTCTCATCACGGACCGGATGGTTCGGGGTTCGAGTCCCCGGCGGCCCACCCTGCGGCGGTACGCGAACCATGCCGCCGGCCGGTGGTGACCGCGGGCTGGCCCCGGGGCCAGCCCGCGGTGGGTTCCTCTGACATCCCCGCCCACGAGCGCCGGTCGGCCCACCGGTGGGGCGGTCGGACACCCCCGGGTCGATCTCGTCCCGGGCCTGGGTGCCGCACCCGCGTGGCCACCGGCCGGCCCCGGTGTGCAAGCCGGCGACCCGGCGCGGGGTCACCCGCACCTGGTCACGTCGTGGCGGCCGGCACCGCCCGGTCGTCACGGTCGGCGGCCGGTGGGTCACGTCGCTCCGGTGCGCGGGCGCCGGCGCCCGCGGGCCGGCGGAGGACGACGACGGCGATGACGACGGCGCCGACCAGGAGGACGGCGCCGAGCGCCATGCCGAGCCCGTACCCGTTGCTGACAGCCTCCAGCGAGGCCGCGTCGCCGGTGCGACGCTCGGCGACGGTGCTGAGGACGGCCAGGCCGAACGAGGCTCCGACCTGGCGCGAGCTGTTGAGCAGGGCGGAGGCGGCACCGGCCTCGGCGGGATCGACGCCGGCCGTGGCGGTGGAGACGACCGGCCCGAGACAGAGGCCGAATCCGACGCTGCTGACGATCTCCGGGCCGAGGACGTCGGAGAGGTAGGAGCCGTGGACGTCCATCCCGCTGAACAAGGCGAAGCCGGCCGCGGTCAGCAGCCCGCCGCAGATCAGGAGAACCCGGGGAGCGACGCGGTACCCGAGTTTGACGGCGATGGCGGAGCCGACCGCCACGCCGAGTGCGAACGGCAGGAACTGCAGGCCGGTCAGGGCCGGGCCGTGCCCGAGCACGCCCTGCAGGTAGAGCGAGACGAAGAAGAAGGACGAGGCCATGGCGGCGCCGAGGAGGAGGTTGTAGCCGTTGGCCCCGGCGACCGAACGGTTGGCGAACAGTCCCAGCCGGATCAGCGGGTCGCGCGCGGTGGTCCGCTCGACGATGAGGAACGCGGCCAGCAGCACGAGGGCGGCCGCCAGGGTGATCAGGGTACGCGCCGAGGACCACCCGTGACGGTCGGTGCGGACGATGCCGAACACGAGCAGGGTCATGCCCGCCGTGGCCAGAACGGCGCCCAGCACGTCGGGACGGCCGGTGGGCGCGACCGGAACGTCGTGTGCGATGCCGCGCCAGGCCAGGGCGAACGCGATGGCGGACATCGGGGCACTGACGAACATCACCCACTGCCAGCCGGCGTACTCGGTGAGGACACCACCGATCAGGACGCCGAGGGCACCACCGGCGGCGTTCGTCGCCGCCCACACGCCGAAGGCCCTGACCCGGGCCCTGCCCGAGGGAAACGCCGCGGAGAGCAGCGCCAGCGCGGCCGGCGCCAGTGCGGCGGCGCCGACGCCCTGCACGGCGCGGGCGGCGACGAGATGGCCGGGCTCCTGCGCGAACCCGCCGGCGAGGGAGGCGACGAAGAACACGCCGAGCCCGACCAACAGGATCCGTCTGCGGCCGAACCGGTCGGCGAGCTTGCCTCCCAGCAGGAGGAGGCCGCCGAACGTCAGCGCGTAGGCGTGGACGACCCAGGTCAGACCCAGTGGGCTGAAGCCGAGCGCGACCGCGATCCTCGGGAGGCCGACGTTCACGACCGACAGGTCCAGCGACACCATGAACTGCACGACGGCCACCGCGGCGAGGAGCAGGCCCGGTCGGATGGCCCCGTTGCTGGCCGAGCTCTCGTCCGCCGGCGCCGGTTTCGGCACCGGGGCCCGGCACTCCGAATTTTCGAACATGTTCCTAAATTAGCACCGGGCGGGTTGGCCGGCGAGCGGCCGGGGCCGGGGCACGCCGCTTCGGCTACCGGCATGATGGGGAGGTGGCGAGATCTCCTTCCCCGAGCGGACGCGCCGGCCGGCCGCCTCTGACCTCCCGTGGGCAGATACTCGCGGTGGCGCGTCGGCTCATCGACGCACACGGATGGGAGAAGCTCAGCATCCGGCGGTTGGCCGCCGAGCTGGGCATCGCGCCGACAACCCTGTACCACCACGTGAGGGACAAGGAGGACCTGCTCCTCCTGCTGCTTGACGAGTACGCGGACCAGATACCGCGCCCCGAGCTGCCCAGCGAGCCCCGGGAACGCATCGTCGCCGCCGCAACCGCGATGCACGACGCCCTCGCGGGCTGGACCTGGGCCGCCGAGATCCTCACCACCGACGGGTTCATCGCCCGCCTCAGCGACTCGGCGCGGTGGTTGGTCGAGGCCATCGTGGCCGGGGCCATCGACCACGGTTGCAGCCCCAGCAGGGCCGTCTACGTCTTCCGCAGCATCTGGTACTACACGGTCGGCGAGATCCTCGTCCGCGCGCACTCCACCGGCAGGCGCTCCCTGGGCGGCGACGACGATCGCGGCGGACTCGGCGCGTCCGGGCTGCCACGCCTGGCCGCCATCGGCGACCAGTGGGCGTCGCTGGCCGCCCAGGACACCTACGTCGAGGGACTGCGCGCCTTCGTCGACGGGCTGCTCGCCCAGGTCACGACGAGATAGCAACCCGTGGTGCGGACGGCTGCCGGCCCGCGGCGTTCGGGCGTGCCCACCGCGGTGGGCACGCCGCCCCTTCGTCCGCCGTCGCTATCCGAGTTCGCGGCGGACCTGTGGCAGGACCTCGGTGCCGAGCAGCTCGATGCTTTCGAGGAAGACGCCGTGGGGCATACCGCCGACGTCCATCTGCAGGATCTGACGGCTGTGCCCGGGTAGTTCGTGCAGGTGCAGGATGCGGTCGGCGATCTCGTCGGGCCCACCGGCGAAGACCATGCCCCCGGGTTCGTACGTGTCGCCCCGGCCGGTCGGCGGCGGGCCGGGGCGGCGCAGCTCGCGGGCGGCGGTGGTGAACATGCGCAGCTCGTGTTCGAGGAAGGTGGCCTTCGCCCGCCGGTTGTCGGCGGCGACGAACCCGTGCACGGCGACGGCGATGTCGGCGGTGTCGGCGGGGTGCCCGAGTTCGGCCCGGGCCTGGCGGTAGGCGGCGCCGTACCGGGCCCAGTGCTCCGCGGTGCCGCCGAGGATGCCGAGGAACATCGGCAGGCCCAGCTCGGCGGCCCGCAGCACCGACCCGGGGCTGCCTCCGGTGCCCAGCCATATCCGCAGCGGCTGCTCCGGCCGCGGCACGACCAGCGCGTCGACGAGGGGTCGCCGCCGGTGCGGGCCCGTCCAGGTGACCCGGTCGTTCTGGTTGGCGGTGACCAGCAGGTCGAGCTTGGAGCGGAAGAGCGTGTCGTAGTCGCGGACGTCGAGGTCGAACAGCGGGAAGGTGATGTCGGAGGATCCGCGTCCGGCCACCACCCCGACCCGTCCGGGGGCGATCGCCGCGGCGGTGGCCAGCTGCTGGAACACCCGCAGCGGGTCGTCGGTGGACAGCACGGTGACGGTGGTGCCCAGCCGGATCCGTCGCGTGGTGGCCGCCGCGGCGTTGACCAGCGAGGTCGGAGCCGACAGGGGCATCGAGGGGGTGTGGTGCTCGCCGAAGCCGAAGAAGTCCAGGCCGGCCTGTTCGGCCACGTGCACGGCCTCGAGCACGTTCCGGATCGCCTGGGCGCTGTTCCCGTCGGCCGGGGTGTTGCCGAACGAGTAGACGCCGAGTTCGAGGGTCATGTGGGGCGCTCCTTGGTCGGTGGCCGCTCGCGCTGGTGACGGGTGGCGCGCAGCATGGCCCGGTACATCTGCCGGGGTGTGGGTGGGTCGGGTAGCGGCTGTGCGGCCTGCGCGGCGCAGGCCTGGATGAGGTAGCCGACGAGCCGGCGCCAGGTGTCGGGGGCGGCCTCCGCGGTCGCGGTGAGGACGCCGGCGTTGGCCGTGAGGAACATCGGCACGTCCTCGGCGACGAAGTCGGCGCGCAGCCTCCCGGCAGCCTTGGCGCGTGCGATCAGGGTGGTGAGGTCGGCGTAGGCCCGAGCGGACCGGCGGTGAACCGGTCAGGGCGTGCACCGGACGTACGGCCCCGGTGGCGCCGGGGTCGTCCCCGGCGCGTAGAAATGAGGTTCGGGTTCTGCCGCGTCCGGTCCACACTGGCACACGGGTGGGCCGACACCGGCCACAGTCGACGTCCCGGCAGGCCTCCGCCGTGCCGCGTCGTTCGGGTCACCAGCAGCGCAGGGGAGGACGCGTGCTCGAGAAGCTGATCATCCAGAGGACCCTGCGCGTGCCGGCGAGCACGGGCCCGGCCGGCGACGGCACGGCGGTGGCCCGGCAGCTGGACGCGGCGCTGCTGGACGTCGGGTTCTCCGCGTCGCGCGCCCTGCTGGAGCACGTCGGAGCCCTGGCCCCCGGACCGGCGCTGGACCTGGCTGCCACGGTGGTGTCCGCAGTCCGCGAGCTGGTCGGCGACCACGTCGCGCACAACGCCTACTTCATCAACTTCCCGGACGGCGTGCCGGACACCATCGAGTTCTGGGTGGAGCGGCTGCGGGCGGCCGTGCTCGCCGGTGGCGGCACGGCGACCGACGCACAGCTGCGGGAGATGGTCGGCTCGGGTGTGGTGAACCTGCTGGACCTGCCGGCCTACGGCACCTACCAGCACACCCACGCCGAGCTGTTGGCCGCGCACGACGCACTCGTCGCCTCGGCCGACGACCGGGTGACCGTGCTGCACCTCGGCGACACCGTCGACGTGGAGGCCGAGCGGCTCTACCTGGCCCTGGCCGAGAGCACGACACCACTGGGCGAGGCGGACCTCGCGATCCTCAGCGAGCTTGCGGTCGCCTGCCTCGACGGAGCGCAGCCGGTCGGGATCCCGGTGCGGGAGAACCGGGCCGTCCTCAACGGGATCCGGCTCGTCCTCGGCCGCCCGCTGGTCGCCGTGGACACCACGACCGACGTGCTGCGCGTGGCCTGCCAGGCCTCCGGAGGGGACGTCTCGCTCGCCACGCCCACGCGGTTCCGTTCCTTCCGGCGCCGGGAGCGGCGGATCCTGCTGGCGGCGTTGGACGCGGTCGTCGCCGCCAGCCCGGACAAGCTCGGCGACGTCGTGCGCCACGCGGAGCGGTGGAAGCGGCTCGGGGAGCGGCTGCACCCGCACGAGTACGACCAGTGGCCGCACGCCCGGGAGGTGTTCGCGGTCGCGCGCGGGGAACGGCGGGTGTCCACCCTCGCCGGCCGCGCCGAGGCGGCGATCCGCGCCGGAGCCGTGGGCCGGGCCGCGACGGTGCTGTCGGCCGCACCCGGCCTGCTCCTGCGGTCCGCGGACCGGCTGCTGCGGCAGGCGTCGGCGGCGGAACGGGCCACCGTGGTCGAGGCGGTCACCGACGCACTCGGCGCGGCGTCGGGCCGGGTGCTCCTGTCCCTGCGGGAGCATGTCGGCAACCGGCTCGCGCCCGCGTCCGTACGGATGTACCCGAGTCGGTCGCGGCGTGCCTGGGTCGAGCCGGACCGGCGGCCGCCGCTGCCGGCCGAGCTGGTGGCGGAGCTGTCGGCGCGGCTCGACGCGGAGATCAGCGCCCGGCTGCCGGAGCCGCAGCGGCCGCTGGTGGTGGACCCGGAGGTGCTCGACGTCGCCCTGCCGCTGTCCGGCAGGGCCTCCGAGAGCGGGTTCGCGGTGCTGCCGAGGGGTTCGCGGGCAACGGTCTCCGGTGAGCTGCTGCGCTTCTTCATGTACTGGCGCCAGACCAGTCGCCGCACGGACTACGACCTGTCGGTGCTGCTGCTCGACGACGACTACCACACCGCGGGCCAGGTGTCCTGGACGAACTACCGCCATGACGGCGTGGTGTACTCCGGCGACGTCACCGACGCGCGCGACGGCGCGACCGAGTTCATCGACGTACCCCTGACGGTCCGCGCGCGCTACGTGGTCCCGCAGGTCAACATCTACACGGGCGAGTCGTTCGACGAGGTGGCCGAGTCGATGTTCGGGTACCAGACCCGTACCCGGGACCAGCGTGGTGCCCCGTTCGAGCCGCGTACCGTGCGGGCGCGCTCGCAGCTGCGCGGTCGGGGCAGGGTCGCGCTGCCGGTGGTGTTCGCCCGGGGCGAGCAGGGCTGGCAGGCCGTGTGGCTGCACCTGTACCTGCGGGGTTGGCCGTCGTTCAACCGGGTGGAGGGCAACACGTTCACCACGGCCCACCAGGTCCGCGCGCTGATGGAACGCACCCACCTCACCGTGTCGTACCTGGTCGACCGGTGGCGTGGACGGGCCGAGGTGAGGACGTGGGACGGCCGCCTGCCCGAGGAGCCGGTCACGTTCGTCGGCATCGACGCTCCCGAGGGCCTGCCGGCCGGCTCGGAGGTGTATACACTGGACCGGCTCAGCGAGCTTGTGCCTCGGTGAGCGGTGACGGCCGAGGCCATGGGGGCGCTTCCTGCTATCCGTCTCGGACCTTGGTACCCAGCGCCCGCGCTCTCCTCGGCCGTCTCCGCCGCGCTCCGGCCGGCGGTCATCACCGGGATCTTCCTGCCCCTGGCGGTGCGGCGGAACCTGCGGCTCAGCCGCTGACCGGCGCGGCCGTCACCCCGACGGGGCGGGGGCCCGGCGCCCGCCCTCGTCGTCGCCGGCCTGTCCCGAACCGGCCACGCCTCACTCGGGCGGGCAGTTCCTGCTGGTCCGGGTGACCGTGTACTCGGCGTCGTCGTGGGTGATGCCGGAGGGTTCGCCGTCGAAGTACGTCTCCACCTTCCGCCACCCCCGGCGCTGTTCGTAGTGCAGGTGCGGCGCGCTGGAGTCGCCGGTGCTGCCGACCCGGCCGATCTGGTCGCCCTGCGCGACCCGCTGGCCGACCTTCACCAGGGGTGGTTCGAGCAGGTGGAGGTACTGCGTCTCCCAGCGGCCGCCGTGGTCGATCTTCACCCAGTAGCCGCCACCGCGACCGCGCGGACCGTTCGGGTTCTCCGGGGTGCGCCCCCCGAGCGACCCGTTGATGCCCGCCGCGGTGACCGTGCCCGCGTAGGAGGCGAGCACCGGTCGGCCCCACGCCTCACCCTCGGTGGGGAACATGTCGACGTCGTAGTCGTCGTGGCCGGGATAGGTGCCCAGCTGCCACGTCTCGCCACACGGGACGGGAAGCTGGAAGAGCGGACGCGGCCCCGGCGGCAGCAGCAGCGGCACGGCGAGGGCGGCGACGGCGAGGACGCACGCGACCGCGCCGAGGGCGAGCAGGAGACGGACGGCGGGTCGTCGGGCGCGGCGGTGGGCGCCGCCACGGCTGCGCGGGTGGCCGGTCATCATCGCCTTCGAGGATGTCAGATGTCGGCAAGGTCCGGACCGCCGGTGACACCGGCCGTCGTCGCCCCCACCACCGCCGCCGGGCTGGTCGCGTATGGGTGACGCGGCCCGGCGGCACGGTCTCGCGGCGGGCCGGGGGTTCGGGGCGGGACCGGCCGGCTCGGCCGTGCCGTCAGCCCGGCCGCGGGACCGGATCGGCCGTGGCCGCCGCCCGCGCCGCCCACTCCTCGTCGGCGACCTGCTTGCGGGCCAGGCCCTCGCGGCCGTCGTAGCGGACGAGCGCCGGCAGCGCCGCCGCCAGCGCCAGCGTGCCGACGACACAGAGCACCCCGCCGGAGACGATCGACCCGCCGACGCCCAGGAACCGGGCGGCGACGCCGGAGCGGAGCTGACCGAGCAGCGGTCCGCTGGTGTACGAGACCATCTCGATTCCGGCCAGCCGGCCGCGCAGGTGGTCGGGGATCGTCTGGTTCCAGATGGTCATCCGGAAGATGCCCGAGATCATGTCGGCCGCGCCGGCGAACGCGAGGAAGAACAAGGCAGGCCACAGTGAGCTGGCGAGGCCCACGCCGATGATGCCCACCCCCCACAACGCGGCAGCGATCACGACCACCAGCCCGTGCCGGTGCACCCGTCCGGTCCAGCCGGAGGTCACCGTCGCCAGCAGCGAGCCGACCGCGGGTGCCGCGTGGAGCAGGCCGAGCACCGCCGGGCCGCCGAGCCTGTCCGCCATGAACGGGTAGAGCGCCTGGGGCATGCCGAAGAACATCGCGTTGATGTCGACCAGGTAGGTGCCGAGCAGCTCCGGCCGGCTGCGCGCGTACCGCAGGCCGGTCATCACCGACCGCAGCGACGGGCGGTCGGCGGCCGGCGGGGGCGGCACCGCCCGCACCATTGACAGGCAGACCAGGGAGAACGCGAACGTGGCGAGGTCGACGGCGTACACCCAGGCCATGTCGACCGAGGCGATGAGCAGGCCGGCGACGGCTGGGCCGCCGAGCTGGGCGAGCTGCATCCGCAGCGAGTTGAGCGCGCTGGCCGCCGGGATCTCGTCGGGGGCGACGACGCGCGGGGTGAGACCCTCCAGCGCCGGCCGCTGGATGCCGTCGACCGCGGCGCTGAGCGCGGCGACCAGGTAGAGCAGCCACAGGTGCGGCCGGTCCACGAGGGAGTTGACCAGCAGCACCCCGCACAGCGCGGTGAACGCGACCTCCGCACCCAGCACCAGCGCGCGGCGGTCGAGGTAGTCGGCCAGGGCGCCGCCGACGAAAGCCGTGACCAGCAGGGGTACGAGCTCACAGACACCGAGGAGGCCGACCAGGAGCGGGTCGTCGGTGAGGGCGTACACCTGGAAGGGGATGGTGACGTACGTGATGAAGGAGCCGAATCCCGACACCCCGCCCGCCGCGAAGAGGAGCCGGAAGTCCCGGGATGTCCGCAGCGGCGTGAGGTCGAGTGTCACCCGGCGAAGCAGACGTTGCACACGCCGGGATGTTTCCCAGCTCGCGGGCTGTTGTCGATCGGATTCCCGCCGCCGTCCCGCCGCCGCCGCCCATCGACGGTCAGTTCCGGCGCAGGAGACGCCCGACGGCGGCCATCATCTCCGCGACCATCTCGTCGGCCCGTCCCTCGGCGGCGCCCTCGTGCATGCAGTGCCGGGCATGCCCGTCGAGCAACCCGAGAGCGACCTTGTCCAGCGCCGCCTGGATCGCCGAGATCTGGGTGAGGACGTCGATGCAGTAGCGGTCGTCCTCGACCATCTTCCCGACTCCGCGGACCTGGCCCTCGATGCGTCGGAGCCGGGCCAGCAGCTGCTCCTTGCTGGCGGTGTAGCCCCGGACCGGGCTCGCGGAGGCTGCGGTCACGGGCTCACACTATAGCCAACCCCCGGGGGGTATGAGGGTCGCGTGATCACGGCGTGGCGCGGTGCCGGGCCGCCGCGCACGTGTGCGGAAAATGTGCGGAACGCTTGGCACCCTCGGAGCGATCCGCGCCAGGAAGACCCGTGCTGGTGCGCCGGGCGGCAGCGGACGTGCGCGGTGGAGGGCGCGATGACCCCTTGGGTTGGGATCACCGGTTGGTCGACGACACTCGTGACGGCGCTCGTGGTCGGCGCCGCCGTTCCATCTGGTCCACCGCCTGCCCCGGCGGCCGCCGGCGGGGCGGTACCGCGGTCCACCACACCGGTCGCCGAGGCCGCGGCCGCCGGCGGCGTCGAGGGCGCGACCGAGGCTGCGCGGGCGGCCGAGACGGCACGCCGGACGGGTGAACCGGTGGAGATCGTCGGCGAACGCACCGAGACGTCCCGCGTCTTCGCCAACCCGTCCGGCACCCGCACCCTGGAGCAGTACGTGCTGCCGGTGCGGGTCCGCCGCGACGGACGGTGGGTGCCGGTCGACACCCGGTTGGTTCGGGACCCGGACGGAACCGTCTCGCCGGTGGCCACCCCGGTCCGGCTGCGCCTCTCCGGAGGCGGCACCGACCCCCTGGTCCGCGCCGAGCAGGACGGTGCCGAACTGGCGCTCACCTGGCCGGCGCCGCTGCCGGAGCCGGTCCTGGCCGACGACACCGCGACCTATCCCGAGGTGCTGCCCGGGGTGGACCTGCGGGTACGGGTCAATCCGGTGGGATTCTCCCAGGTCCTGGTGGTGAAGAACGCGGAGGCGGCGAGGAACCCGGCGCTGCGGAGGATCCGGTTCGGCACCCGGACCCGTGGACTGACGCTGCGGGCGGGCACGGACGGCAGCACCGTGGCCGTGGATCCGAGCGACCGTCCCGTCTTCGCCTCCGGGCCGCCGCTGATGTGGGACAGCACCCCGGAGGCGGTCGAGGAGGACGGCGCGTCCGCCGCCGCAGTCGGAAAGGCCGGTGCCCGTACCGCCGGGGCCGAGCCCGCGCCCGCCGGAGCGGACCCGGCGACGACGGGTCGGCGACGGGTGATGGGCCTGGAGGTGAGACCGGGAGAGCTGGTGGTCGTCCCGGACCAGGAGTTGCTGACCGGAGCGGACACCCGCTACCCGGTCTACATCGACCCGTCCTACAGCGCGGCCCAGTACCGGTGGACGATGGTCAACCACGACAAGCCCACCACGTCGTACTGGACCGACGACTACTACCGCAAGGACGTCCGGGTCGGCACGGTCTACGGCACCGGGGACGGTCCGTGGCGGACGTTCTTCCAGATGCGCGTCGCACGGCTGCCCGGAGCGACGATCCACCGTGCGTGGTTCTCCATCACGATGACGCACAGCGCCAACTGCGCGGCGACCACCGTCGAGCTGTGGCACACCAAGCTGATCGATCCCGCCACCGCCGTCACCTGGAACAACAGCAGTGGCAACTGGCTCGGCGGCAAGGCGCTGTTCACCCAGTCGGGCAAGGCCAACAAGTCGGCGTGCGGCCAGCCGCCGGCACTGCTGGAGTTCGGCCTGAACCCGGACACGGTCACCCCGGTCGTGCAGGAGGCCGTCCGGGGCAGCAGCGGACCGCAGGAGGCGATCGGGTTCGGTCTGCGCATCCCCTCCGCGCACGAGAACGACGGCCTCTACTGGAAGCGGTTCGACCCGTCCACCGCCCGGCTGAACATCGAGTACAACACGCCGCCGGAGAGCCCGACCGACGTGTCGACCGTGCCGCCCACCCGCTGCGGGACCGCCGACGCGCCGACCGCGCTGAACACCGCCACCCCGACGTTCTCCGGGGTCGGATACGACCGGGACGGCGACAACCTCGTCAACGAACTGGAGGTGCTCTCCGGCGAGACGGTGCTGACCCGGCTCCAGTCCGGCACCGTCGGCACCGGCACGGTGACCCGCTGGTCGCCGGTACCCGCGGGCGTGCTGCCCACCGATTCGCCCGGGACCGTCTTCAGCTACCGGGCCCGCAGCCGCGACGCCGGCCTCACCGGTGGGTACAGTGCCCGCTGCTACTTCACCGTCGACACCAGCCGACCGGCCCCGCCCGTGGTGTCGTCGACCGACTACCCCGGCCCGACCCCGGCCATCCCGCTCGGCCAGGCCGGTACGGTGACCTTCCGGCCGGGCGGAGCGGAGACCGACGTCGTCGGCTACCGGTACGGCTTCAGCCCCGACGTCACCACCATGTACGTGGCCGCCGGCGCGGACGGCCGGGCCAGCGTGCCGATCACGCTGTGGCCGTCGGACCCCGGTGAGGTCGGCGAGATCCGCCGCACCCTGTACGTGCGCGCCATCGACCGGGCCGGCAACGTCAGCCCGCTGAGCTCCGGGTACGAACTGGTCGCCCGGTGGAGGACCGTGTCCGACCCGCCGGTGCGCGGGGACGTCAACGGCGACCGGCGCGGTGACGTGACCGCGCTGGTGGACCACGGGTACGGGCGGACCGCGGTGTGGAACCTGCTCGCCGCCCCCGACGGCTTCCACCCCGGCTACATCGGTTGGGACACCGACATCAACGGTGGGTTCCCCGCCGACCTGGTGCGCGGCGCGGCAGGGGACTTCGACGGGGACGGGCGCACGGACCTGGCGGTCTTCCGGGAGGACGCCGACCAGGTGGTGCGGCTCTTCCTGCTCCGCTCCGACGGCAACCGGTTCTCCGCGGTCAGCGAGCCGGTGTGGAGCGGCACCACGTTCCGGCTCAGCCACCTCAAGGTGGTCGCCGGTGACTTCGACGGCGACGGCGACGACGACCTGGCCGTGTACCAGGGGTTGGCGGACAACCGGGTCCGGCTCTGGACCTTCCGGTCGGACCGGGTCGGCTTCTCCGCGCCCGTGTCGCACTGGGACAGCGGTGCCGGCGGCCCCGGCCTGGCCGGCGCCAACCTGGTCGCCGGTGACTTCGACGGCGACGGCGACGACGACGTCGCCGACGTGCACGACGCCGGTGGCGCCCGGACCCGGCTGATGGTGCACACCGCCACGGGCGGTGCGTTCGGCGCCCCGGTGCAACGCTGGGACAGTGGTGCCGGCGGCCTCGACGCGGCACGGGCGCGGTTCGTCGCCGCGAACGTGACCGGGGACGCGGCGGGCGTGGCCGAGGTGGTGGCGCTCGTGGACGACGGCGCCGCGACCGCCCGGCTGGTCACCATCGTCAACCAGGGCGGTACGTGGACGGCGACGACCTGGTGGAGCAGCGGTGCGGGCGGATTCGACGCCGCCCGGGGCACCCTGGCCGCCGGCGACTTCGACGCGGACGGCCGGAGTGACGTCGCGTTCCTGTCCGACGTCGGTGGTGGGAACCGGCGCCTGGTCAGCTTCGCCTCGACCGGCACGAGCTTCGCCGCGCCCCGGACCGGCTGGGAGGGCTACGTCAGCGACGCCACCCCGACGCTGTACCTCGACCCGGGCCGGAGGTACCGGATCCACCCGGTGCACAGCGGCAAGTGCCTCGACGTACCGGGCGGGAGCACCGCCAACGACGTGCTGATCGACCAGTGGGACTGTGTCACCACGGCGAGCTGGGAGCTGTTCCGCTTCGAGCGGATCGGGGGCTCGCCGTACTACCAGATCCGGACCGCGGCGGAGAAGTGCGTGGACCTCCAGGCCTGGAGTCTGCTGGACGACACGCCGGTGTTGCAGTACACCTGCCACGCCGCCGGGGTGACGAAACCGAACCAGCAGTTCCGTCTGGAGCTGGTGTCGGGCGGCGGGTACGAGCCGGTGGTGCGGCTGCAGGTGGTGCACAGCGGCAAGTGCCTTCGGGTCAGCGGCGCCAGCACGGCCAACGGTGCCCGGATCGTGCAGGCACCCTGTGCCGCGAACCCGGCGCCGGAGGCGCGGTTCGCGCTGCGGTTGGAGCCGTGACGGTACCCGGCGGCCCGGTCCGGTGAGCGGCCCGGTCCGGTGAGCGGCCCGGTCCGGTGAGCGGTCCGGACCGGTGCGCCGTGCACGCCCCGTCAGCCGTCGGCGCCTGTGCGTTTCGTGTGCGATCCGGCCCGAAGATGATCCCGATCGTGGCATGTCGATTGGTCGATCGACCTGTTGACGGCCCGACAACGAGGGATCTCGGGACAGGAGACGGCATGGACCATGGCTGGAGACCGAAACGGCACCGCTGGCGGGCCGCGGGTCGAGAACCGGGACGGCACCGCATTCTCCGGTCGCTCCGGTACACGCTGGCCCCCGCACTGAGCCTGGTGCTGGTGGTCACCCTGGCGGACGCGCCCGCGTCCGCCCGACCGCTGCACGACGAGGAGCTCTTCAAGCCCGTCGCCGAGCGTTCGGTGCCCGGGCGCGGGGTGACCGTGCCGGAGCCGGGCCCCGA
>CALGAM010000213.1 GCA_937951935.1 uncultured Micromonospora sp.
GGGTGTCGCCCGTCAGGGCTTCCAGGTGGGTGTCGCCCGTCAGGGCTTCAGGTAGGTGTTGTAGAAGACCGGCGACCCGAACTGCTCGGAGATGATCAGACCGCCCACCTTCGGGCCGGTCACCAGGAAGGTGTTGTCCTGGTAGATCGGCACCACCGGGCAGTACTTCTCGACGATCATCTGGTCGATCTTCGCCCACTCCGGGCCCGCCTCACCGGCCGGGAGGTTGCTGACCCGGTCGATCTCGGCGTTGACGTCGTCGGCGTTGAAGTACGACACGTTCGAGTTGCCCTGTGGGCTGAGCTTGCGGCCGTCCCAGAGGACCGGGATCGTCGAGACCGCGCTCGGCCAGTCCGCCGCCCAGTTGGTCAGGTAGATGTCGTACGGGTTGCCCCGGGTGCGCGCGGTCGGGTTGTGGTCGTCGACGTACTGCACGGTGACGTCGAACCCGGCCCGCTCCAGGCTCTGCTCCACGATCGGGGCGGTCTGCTGGCCGAAGGCGGTGCTGCGGGACATGAAGACCAGCTTCGGCCTCTGGCCGCCGAGCAGCTCCCTGGCCTTCTCCGGGTTGCCGGTCGGGCCGCCGTCGTACGGGTTCGGGTAGTTGGTGTGCCCGATGGTGGTGTCGGCGAGCAGGGTGTGGGTGAGCCGGCCGGCCGCCTCACCGCCCTGGGTCGCCAGGATGCCCTGCTTGTCGATCGCGTACGCGATCGCCTGGCGCACCTTGAGGTCGGTGACCCGCTCGTTGTTGATGGTCAGGTACCAGACCGACGGGGCGGACTTGCGGATCACCCGGTCCCCGAGGGACGGGTCGGAGAGGACCTGGTTGACCAGTGCCTGCGGCACCTCGTCCAGGGCCACCGCCCCGGCGTCGGCGCCCTTGCCGGCCAGGGCCCGCTCGGTGGCGGCCTGGTCGTCCGGCCCGATCTCGACCTCGATGAGGTCCGGGTACGCGTGCCGCAGCGGGTCGGTGTTCGGGTCCCAGTGCGGGTTCCGCTCCAGGACGAGGCGGGTGTCCTTCACGTACTCCCTGATCTTGTACGGCCCGGAGGCGACCACCGCCCGGTCGTACTCGGTCCGCCTGTCCTTGGCCTTCGGCACCGGCACCGAGGTCGGCAGCGAGAGCGCGAACGGCAGGTCGCAGTGCGGCTTGGCGAAGTTGAAGACCAGGGTCCGGTCGTCCTTGACGGTCAGCCCGGGAACCGCGTCGCTGCCCGAGGTGTACGGTCCCTTGTAGGTGGAGTTGTAGACCGGCTCGTCGGCCAGCCACTCCTGGATGTAGGTCGGGCCGCCGTCGATGGTCTCCTCGAAGGAGCGGGCGATCCCGTACGCCACGTCGGCCGCCGTGATCGGCGTGCCGTCCTCGAACCTGAGCCCCTCCTTGAGGGTGTACTCCCAGGTCTTGCAGTCCTTGTTGACGTCCCTGCCGGTGTCGGTGGCGAGGTCGCCGACGAGCATCACGTTGCCCTGGCCGTCCTCCTTGAAGACGGTGAGGGTCCGCAGGAACATCTGCTGGAGCGACATCGCCGCGAACGTGTACGTCCGCTGCGGGTCGAGGTGCTCGAAGTCCGCCTCGGTGATCAGTTTCAGGGTGCCGCCGCGCCGCGCGCCCGGCACCTCGGCCGCCGGCCCCTGGGAGTCCTTCGGGTCGGTCGCGATGGAGCTGGTGAACTGCCGGTTGCCGCCGTTGTCGGAGTTGTTGGTCTCGCCGGTGTTCTCCGTACAGGCGGCCAGCGCACTGGCGGCGACGACGAGCGCGGTGCTCGTCGCGGCCACCGCGAGCCTGGGTCGCATTCGGACTTCCTCCTGGTCTCGTTCCCCCGCACGAGGCTGGGTGTGTGGTCGGCTGAGATCGATGAAGAAAATATTCACGCAGCTTGCTTCGAATGTAAGTTTCCTGGCAATAACGATGGGGCAACGTTTCGGCGGGGCCGCCCGGCGGGGACGAGGCGGGCCCCGGCGAGGTCGCCCCGGCCGCCCGGCGGCGACGGGCGCCGGCGCCTACCCCAGCCGGACCCGGGGGTCGATCACCGCGTACAGGACGTCCACCAGGACGTTCGCCGTCACCACGAAGACGGCGGCGAGCAGCACGGTGGCCATCACGATCGGCATGTCGAGGTTCAGCGCCGCGTTGAGCGCCGTCTTGCCCAGCCCGGTGAACCCGAAGACGGTCTCGGTGATGACCGTGCCCCCGAGATAGGCACCGAGGTCGAGCCCGGCGATGGTGATGATCGGGGTGATCGCCGCCCGCAGCGCGTGCCGGCCGTACACCGTGAGCTTCGGAAGCCCCTTCGCCCGAGCCGTACGGATGAAGTCCTCGGAGAGCGTCTCCAGCATCTGCGCCCGCGACAGCCGGGCGTAGGTGGCGGAGTTGAGGAAGCCCAACGCGAACCAGGGCAGGACCATCGCCGACGCCCAGGCCACCGGATCCTCGGTGATCGGGGTGTAACGCGGGTACGTCAACAGCCCGGTCTCGTAGACCAGGCCGATCAGCAGCAGGGGGCCGAAGAGGAGGATCGGCATCGAGGCGCCGACCAGCGAGGTCCCGACCGCCAGCCGGTCGAGGACGGTGCCCCGGCGCAGGGCCGAGATCATCCCGATCGAGACGCCCAACACGAGCCAGACCACGGCGGCGCCGAAGACGATGCTCAGCGTCACCGGCAGGGTGCGGGCGACGATGTCGGTCACCGGCTCGTCGTTGCGGAACGAGAAGCCCAGGCAGGGCGCGGGGCAGTCCCGGGCGGTCTCGCCCGACCCGATCGTCCGGCCGACGAAGATGCCCCGCATGAAGTCGCCGTACTGGGTGACGATCGGCTTGTCCAGCCCCATCCGGCGCTCGATCATCTCGATCCGCTCCGGGCTGCAGACGTTCTTGCTGTCCCCGCACATCAGCTCGGCCGGGTTTCGCGGCACGACGAAGAAGAGCCCGAAGGTCACCACGCTCACCGCGATCAGCGTGGTGAGCGCGAGCAGCAGCTTCTTGACCAGGAACCGCAGCATTCCCGCGCCCTCCTACCGACTCGACTTCGGGTCGAGCGCGTCGCGCAACGAGTCACCGAAGAGGTTGAACGCCAGCACCAGCAGGAACAGCGTCGTGCCGCCGATGATGGTGAAGCTGGGTACGTCCCGCAGGTACCGGATGCTGTCGTTGATCAGCCGGCCGAGGTCGGGAGTCGGCTCCAGCACCCCGATGCCGAGGAAGGACAGCGCCGCCTCGGCGGTGATCAGCGCCGGGACGTTCAGCGAGAAGGTGACCAGGATCGGCGCCCAGAGGTTCGGCAGGAGCTGCCGGAACAGGATGTGCCCGAGGCCGGCGCCGGAGGCGCGGGCCGCCTCGACGAACTCCCGTTCGCGCAGCGACAGGACCTGGCCGCGGACCAGCCGGGCCGAGGTGGTCCAGTTGAACATCACGAAGATCAGCACCAGGAGCCCGGGACGGAACCACGGCGAGACCTCGTCCCGGGGACCGTAGAACTGGTTCACCGCCAGCGGCACGAAGGCGAAGCAGAAGATGTAGAACGGGAACGCCAGCGTCAGGTCGATGATCCAGGTGATCACGGCGTCGACCCAGCCGCCGACGTATCCCGCGACGATGCCGACGACGACGCCGAGCGCGATGGTCAGCACCGCCGCGGTGAACGCGATCATCAGCGACGTACGCAGGCCGTAGACGACCTGGATGAAGATGTCCCGCCCGATCCCGGGCTGGATGCCGAACCAGTGCTCGCCGCTGACCCCGGCGTATCCGAGCGGGAAGCCGTTGCGGTCCAGCAGCTCGGGGAACCGATCCTGCGGGCCCTTGCCGTACAGCTTCGCCACCAGCGGCGCGGCTGCCGCGAGCAGGACGAAGAAGATCAGCGCCCCACCACTGACCAGCGCTACCCTGTCCCGGCGCAGCCGCAGCCAGGCGAGCTGCCCCGGCGAGCGCCCGACGAACTCGCCGCCCCGTTTCCCGCCGTCCACCGCGTCGTCGGTCACCGGTCGTCACCACCCTCCGGTCGCTTGGTCCCGGCCGGATCCTCCGGGAAGTGGCAGGCCACCGCGGCGCCACCGCCCTCCGGCACGGCGAGCGGCGGCTCCACGGTCGCGCAGACGTCCCGCGCCTTCCAGCAGCGGCTCCGGAACCGACAGCCGGAGGGCGGGTCGAGCGGGGTCGGTACGTCCCCGGCGAGCCGGATCCGCCCGCCGGGGCCGAGCCTCGTCACGTCCGGCACGGCCGACAGCAGCGCCCGGGTGTACGGATGGCGGGGACGCTCGTAGATCTCGTCCCGGTCGCCGATCTCGACGATCTTCCCCAGGTACATCACCGCCACCCGCTGGCAGAAGTGCCGGACCACCGCCAGGTCGTGCGCGATGAAGACGAAGGCCAGCCCCAGCTCGCGCTGCAGGTCCCGGAGCAGGTTCACCACCTGGGCCTGGATCGAGACGTCCAGCGCGGAGACCGGCTCGTCGGCCACGATCAGCTTGGGCCGCAACGCCAGAGCCCGGGCGATCCCGATCCGCTGCCGCTGGCCGCCGGAGAACTCGTGCGGGTAGCGGTTGTAGTGCTCGGGATTCAGCCCGACCAGCTCCAGCAGCTCCCGCACCCGGGTCCGTACCCCTCCGGGCGGCCGGATGCCGTTGACCCGCAGCGGCATCGCGACGATCTCGCCGACGGTGTGCCGGGGGTTCAGCGAGGCGTACGGGTCCTGGAAGATGATCTGAAGATCCTGGCGCAGCGGACGCAACGCGGCGCGCCCGAGATGGGTGATGTCCCGCCCCTCGAAGACGATCCGCCCGCCGGTCGGTTCCAGCAGACGCACCAGCAACCGGCCGGTCGTGGTCTTGCCGCAGCCCGACTCGCCGACCAGGCCCAGCGTCTCCCCCGGGCGGACGGCGAAGTCGAGCCCGTCGACCGCCCGTACCACCCCGCCCCGGCGTCGGAAGCCGCCGCGGACCGGAAAGTGCTTGGTCAGCTCGGACACCGCCAGCAGCGGCTCACCGGTCGCCACCGTCATCGGCGCTCACCCTCCGTTCGCGGAAGCCGTGCGACCCGCGCACCCCACCCGTGGTCCACCGTCACCGGGCCACCCCCACCCGGGCGATCTCCTCGGCGTACCGCCGCCGTTCCTCCTCCGACAGGTGGCAGGCGACGAGGTGGCCGGCCTCGGCCGCCGGACGCAGCTCGGGGACCTCCCGCAGCGACCGGCCGCCGGTGTGGTCGGCGTACCGGCACCGGGGGTGGAAGGCGCACCCGGTCGGGAGGTCGATCAGGCTCGGCGGGTTGCCGGGGATCGGCAGCAGGTCCGTGTCCGGGTCACCGTGCAGCGAGGGCACGCTGGAGAGCAGCCCCCAGGTGTACGGGTGCTGTGGCCGGCGCAGCACCTGCTCGACGCTGCCGTGCTCGACGGCACGTCCGGCGTACATCACCAGGACGTCGTCGGCGACCTGGCTGACGACCCCGAGGTCGTGGGTGATCAGGATGATCGCGGAGCGGAACTCCTGTTGCAGGTCCGCCAGCAGGTCGAGGATCTGCGCCTGGACGGTGACGTCCAGCGCGGTGGTCGGTTCGTCGGCGATCAGCAGGGCGGGGTCGTTCACCAGCGCCATCGCGATCATCACACGCTGCCGCATACCGCCGGAGAACTCGTGCGGATACTGTTCGGCCCGTCGCGCCGGCTGCGGGATGCCGACCCGGTCGAGCATCTCGACCGCGCGGCGCCAGGCCGTGTGGCGGCTGGCGCCCGGGTGGTGGACCCGGTACGCCTCGGCGATCTGCCGACCCACCGGGTAGTACGGGTGCAGCGCGGAGAGCGGATCCTGGAAGATCATCGCCAGCTCCCGGCCACGCAGCCTGCGGATCTCGGCGTCGGGCAGCCCGACGAGATTCCGCCCGCCGACCCTGATCTCGCCGCTGATCTCCGTACGCCGGGGGTCGTGCAGGCCGAGCACGGCGAGGCTGGTGACGCTCTTGCCGGAGCCCGACTCACCGACGATGCCGAGGGTCCGGCCGCGCTCGACGGCGAACGAGACCCCGTCGACCGCGCGCACCACCCCGTCCTCGGTCCGGAAGCGGACCCGCAGGTCACGCACCTGCAGGTACGGACCGTCGCCCGGCGTGGCCGCGGATGCTGTCGGTGCCGCCACGACGCCCTCCTCTCCCCGGCCCACCGCCGGCCGCACCGCACGTCGGACCGGTTCGCGCCGGGCCACGGCCACGGCGGCGGCGAAGGTAACCTACATCAGGGTTCAGAGGGTGAAAATAAGCTACAGGAGCCGATCTGTCAGCCGGCCGAACGTGGCGATCCCACGTCCGGCTCCGACCGCACACCCATCGCCTCATTCAAATCGCTGTCGCGGTCGCTGTCGAGCCCGCCGGTACCCGGGTGGGCGGAAGCCGTCGGCCGCGGCCGGGCCGCGCGTGCGAACAACCGTCGACGTGCGACGGCGCGCCGGCCGGATCCCCGTCGACCTTCCCTCACCCCGCCGGGCGGATTTCTCGCCTAAGGTCATCCACGTGTCGGCCGCCGAGGACGCCGGCTGGCGGCCTGCCGCTCCCACGCGGATGCGCGGAGTGACCAAGGGGGACGGTGGCGGGCAGGACGAGGCAGGGCTGTCGGGACCGCGGTGCAGACCGCGCGGGCAGCGGGGAGAGGCGCGATGACGGAGTTCGACGCGGCGACGGCGGCGGTCCAGGCGGCACTCGACGCCGGAGCCCGGTACGCCGACGCCCGGGTGATGCACCGCCGCTACGAGTCGATGACGGCCCGCAACGGCGAGATCGAGTCGGTCAGCCAGGACGAGAGCGCCGGACTCGGCGTACGGGCGCTGGTCGGCTCCGGGTGGGGCTTCTACGCCGTACCGGACCTGGGCGGGGCGGCGGCCCGCGCGGCGGGCGAGCGCGCGGCGCGGATCGCGGCGGCCAGTGGCCGGGTCGCCGGCCCCGGCAGCAGTCTGCTTCCGGTGCCGGCCAGCACCGGCTCGTGGCACTCCCCGTGCCGCATCGACCCGCTGTCGGTCCCGCTGGCCGACAAGGGCGACCTGCTGGTCCGGGCCACCGCCCTCTCCCGGGAGCACGGTGCCGACCAGGCCGAGGGCATCTACCAGATCTGGGACACCCGCAAGTGGTTCGTCTCCAGCGAGGGCCACCGGATCGACCAGCACATCCGGGAGTGCGGTGCCGGCATCTCGGCCACGGTGATCGGTGACGGCGAGACGCAGCGCCGCTCGTATCCCAGGTACCGCGGCCAGTACGGCACCCGGGGCTGGGAGCTGGTCGAGGAGCTCGACCTCACCGCGCACGCCGCCCGGATCGCCGAGGAGGCCCGCGAGCTGGTCACCGCCCCGCTCTGCCCGGCCGGCGAGACCACGCTGATCCTCGGCAGCGAGCAGATGGCGCTGCAGATCCACGAGTCGGTGGGGCACGCCATCGAACTGGACCGGATTCTCGGCTGGGAGGCGGCGCTCGCCGGCACCTCCTGGCTCGACCTGCGGCAGCTCGGCACGCTGCGGTACGGATCCGAGCTGATGAACATCACGATCGACCCGACCATCCCCGGGGCTCTGGGCAGCTTCGGCTTCGACGACGAGGGGACCCCGGCGGTGAAGCGGGACGCGGTCCGGGAGGGCCGCTGGGTCGGCACCCTGGCCGGGCGGGATTCGGCCGCGGTGGCCGGCCTCGACTACGCCGGCAGCGTCCGCTCCGACGGCTGGGCCCGGCTGCCGATGGTCCGGATGACCAACGTCGGCCTGGAACCGGGCCCGCACACCCTGGAGGAGATCATCGCCGCCACCGACGACGGCATCCTCATGGACGTCAACCGGTCCTGGTCGATCGACGACAGACGGCTCAACTTCCAGTTCGGGTGCGAGATCGCGTGGGAGGTGAAGAACGGCCGCCGGGGCAGGATGCTCCGCAACCCGACCTACACCGGGATCGGCCCACTCTTCTGGCGGTCGATGGACATGCTCTCCTCCGAGATCGTCGTGTGGGGGACGCCGAACTGCGGCAAGGGTCAACCAACGCAGATCGGCCACACCGGACATCCGGCCGCACCGGCCCGGTTCACCGGGGTCCGCGTCGGAGTCCGCGGGTGAGCGGGCGGGCAGGCCGCAGATGTGCCACCGAGAGCCGCGGGTGAGCAGGCAGGAGCCACGGGTGCGCAGCCGGGAGGAGAAAGGACGGCGCCGATGACCACACCACTCGACCTCGCCGGTCAGGTCGTCGACCTGGTCCGGCGACTCGCCGGTCCGGGCGCCGAGGCGGAGGTCAGCGCGGAGGACGCGGAGCACGCGCTGACCCGCTTCGCCAACTCGTACATCCACCAGAACGTCGCCGAGCGCGGCACGACGGTCCGGCTGCGGCTGCACCTCGACGGCCGGACAGCCAGCGGATCGTCCACCGTGGTCGGCGCAGACGGCCTTCGCAACCTGGTCGAGCGGACCGTGGCGGCGGCCCGGAACAGCCCGCCCGACCCGGAGTGGCCGGGCCTGACCCCGCCGACGACGCCCGACGGTGCCGGCATCTGGGACGAGGCCACCGCCGCCGCCTCCGCCGGGGAGCGGGCCGAACGGGTACGCGAGTTCGTCGACGCGGCGGGTGGGCTGGAGGTGGCCGGATACTGCCGTACCGGGTGGCGCGAGGCCGCCTTCGCCAACACCGCCGGCCACGCGGTCACCGGCCGCGTCACCGAGGCGGCGATGGAGGGCATCGCCCGCTGCGACGGCGCCGACGGCGCCGCCCGGTGTGGCTCGGTACGGCTCGCCGACCTCTCCGGCGTCGTGCTCGGCGCGCGCGCCGCGGTGAAGGCGCGGGCCGGTGTCGCCCCGGTGGAGCTGCCGCCCGGGCGGTACGAGGTCGTCCTGGAGCCGACCGCCGTCGCCGACCTGTTGCAGAACCTCGCGATGTACGGCTTCAACGGCAAGGCGTACAACGAGCGGCGCTCGTTCGCCGAACCGGGCACCGAACAGTTCGACCGTGCGGTGACCCTGGTCGACGACGCACTCTCCGCCCCGGCGCTACCGTTCGACGCGGAGGGGACGCCACGGGCCCCGCACGCGCTGGTCGAGCACGGGGTGACCACCGCGGTCGCGCACGACCGGCGGACCGCCGCCAGGGCCGGAACCACCTCGACCGGCCACGCCGTGCCGGACCGCGCCGCGGCCGGTGCGATCCCGCTCCACCTGGGACTCCTGCCGGCCGAGTCGCCGAACGGCACGACGAGGGCGAGCGAGGTCTCCGGTCCGGTCGTCGACTCCGACGCGGCCGCCCTGGTGGCCGGGGTACGACGCGGCCTGCTCGTCACCGATTTCTGGTACACCCGGGTGCTGGACCCCAGGAGCCTGGTCGTCACCGGCCTCACCCGCAACGGCGTGTGGCTGATCGAGAACGGGGAGGTGACCACCGCGGTGCGGAACCTCCGGTTCACCCAGTCGTACCCGCGGGCACTCGCCCCGGGTGCGGTCCTCGGGGTGGGACGGCACGCCACCCTGCAGTCGTGGACCTTCAGCGACGCCTGGTGGTCGGCGCCGGCACTGCGGCTGGCCTCGTGGAACTTCACCGGCGGCGCCTCGGGCTGACCGGGCGGCGCCGACCTCGGACAGACGGCGGGGTGCCGGGCTCGACCGGCGGTGCTTGACTGGGTGACGTGACGGACGACCCGACCACCCCGAACCCGGCCGACCCGACCACCCCGAACCCGGCCGACGTCACCGACCCCGAGGCCACGACGGCCCCCACGGACGCGGGAGAGCAGCGCCGGTTCGCGGACGCACGCCGGCGCCGACGCCTGGTCGTCGCCGCGGTCGCGGGCGGGATCGTCCTCGTCCTGCTGCTCGGCGGCTGCCTCGCCGCGCTGGCGGTCGGGATCGGCCGGGTCGTCCGGAACTCGGAGCACGCCGAGCGGACCCGGGACCGGGTCGCGTCGGCCTGTGGTGACCTGGAGCGCCGGCTCAACCGGCTGACCCCGCCGGGCGCGACCTCCGGGGCACGGCAACGGGCGGCGGCGATCCGGGACGAGAACGCCGCCATCCGTCCGTTCCTGGCCGACATCGAACGGCTACCCGGTCGGCGCCACGAGGACGCCGACGACCGCCGGGACACCCACGCCGACCTGTGGCGGAGGCTGGTCGACGCCCGGGTCGCCTACGCCGACGCCCTGGACCGACAGGCGAACGGCGGCGAGCCCGCGTTCTTCATCACGCCGACGGACCGCCACGGACGCCCCGTCGTCGACCTCCTCCAACGAGGACCGCAGTCGTGTGCCGCCGCCGCCCGGCGGCTCGCCGCCCCCGACCTGTGACCCGGTGACCCACGGCGGCGGCGTGACGGGTCCGGCCCACGGGGACGGTGGGGCGGGCGACGGCGGCCGGCACGGCTGTGGAGCGCGGCGGGACCGCCACGGCGAGTGAAGTTCTGCACAACTATGCCCGAATCCGGTGGTGGCTCTTTCCTAACCGGTGGGAAACCCGCGACACTCCCAGCGCAGGTGCCCGTCCGTGTGCGGCGTAACGTGTGCACCGTCGCGGACGCAGGTGGCGCGGCTGCGGGTCCCCCCTGTCCGCGCGGCCCCGTCGGTAACACCACCAGTGCCCGTCAGCCAGACCGGGCCCCGTCAGGGAGACATAGATGACTACGAGGACGGCCCCACCTCCGGCCGGACTGCCGGGAAGCGTGCGGCAGCGCGCGGCCATCGCGGCGAGAACCCTGCGCACCGACCGTTGGTGGTTTGCTCCACTGATCACGGTGATCGGCCTCGTTGCCTGGGTCACCTACGCCACGGTGCGGGTTTTCATGCACGACCGGTACTGGGTCGGCGACTACCACTACCTGACCCCGTTCTACTCGCCGTGCGTGACCGAGCGCTGCCTTCCCGAGGCGGCCCACTTCGGCCGGGTGCTGCCCGGCTGGTGGATCATCCCGGATGCCGCGCTGACCCTGCCGTTCCTGCTGCTGTTCCGGTTGACCTGCTACTACTACCGCAAGGCGTACTACCGGTCGTTCTGGTTGTCGCCACCGGCCTGCGCCGTGCCGGACGCGCACAAGAGGTACACCGGGGAGACGCGGTTCCCGCTGCTCGGCCAGAACCTGCACCGGTACGCGTTCTACGCCGCCGCGATCATCTCGGCGATCAACACCTGGGACGCGATCCTCGCCTTCCACAGCCCCGAGGGCTTCGGTTTCGGGCTCGGCAACGTGATCCTGGTGGGCAACGTGCTGATGCTGTGGGCGTACACCCTCTCCTGCCACTCCTGCCGGCACGTCACCGGTGGTCGGCTGAAGCACTTCTCCAGGCACCCGGTCCGGTACCGCCTCTGGACGTTCGTCTCCAAGCTCAACGTCCGGCACATGCAACTCGCCTGGATCACCCTCGGCACGCTCGCGCTGACCGACTTCTACATCATGGCGGTTGCCTCCGGCTGGATCTCCGACCTGCGGTTCATCAACTAAAGGGCCTCTGACATGACTACCCGAATCGAACGACACCACTACGACGTCGTCGTCATCGGCGCCGGCGGCGCCGGCCTGCGGGCGGCGATCGAGGCCCGGCTCGCCGGGAAGCGGACGGCCATCATCTCCAAGTCGCTGTTCGGCAAGGCGCACACGGTGATGGCCGAGGGCGGTGCCGCCGCCGCCATGGGGAACGTGAACCCCCGGGACAACTGGCAGGTGCACTTCCGCGACACCATGCGGGGTGGCAAGTTCCTCAACAACTACCGGATGGCGGAGCTGCACGCCAAGGAGGCGCCGCAGCGCATCTGGGAGCTGGAGACGTACGGCGCGCTCTTCGACCGGACCAAGGACGGGAAGATCTCGCAGCGCAACTTCGGCGGTCACGAGTACCCGCGACTCGCCCACGTCGGAGACCGGACCGGCCTGGAGCTGATCCGTACCCTCCAGCAGAAGATCGTCTCGCTCCAGCAGGAGGACAAGAAGGAGCACGGCGACTACGAGGCCCGGATCAAGGTCTTCGCCGAGACCACGATCACCGATCTGCTGCTGGACTCCGACCGCCGCATCGCCGGAGCCTTCGGCTACTACCGCGAGTCGGGCGAGTTCGTGCTCTTCGAGGCCCCGGCGGTGGTGCTGGCCACCGGTGGCGTCGGCCGGTCGTACAAGGTCACCTCGAACTCCTGGGAGTACACCGGTGACGGCCACGCCCTGGCGCTGCGCGCCGGGGCGACGCTGATCAACATGGAGTTCCTCCAGTTCCACCCGACCGGCATGGTCTGGCCGCCCTCGGTCAAGGGCATCCTGGTGACCGAGTCGGTCCGCGGCGACGGCGGGGTGCTGCGCAACTCCGAGGGCCGGCGGTTCATGTTCGACTACGTCCCCGACGTCTTCCGCAAGCAGTACGCGGAGACCGAGGAGGAGGCGGACCGCTGGTACACCGACCCGGACAACAACCGACGCCCGCCGGAGCTGCTGCCCCGCGACGAGGTGGCCCGGGCGATCAACGCCGAGGTCAAGGCGGGACGGGGCAGCCCGGCCGGCGGCGTCTACCTGGACGTCTCCACCCGCCTGTCGCCCGAGGAGATCAAGCGTCGGCTGCCGTCGATGTACCACCAGTTCAAGGAGCTGGCCGACGTCGACATCACGAAGCAGCCGATGGAGGTCGGCCCGACCTGCCACTACGTGATGGGCGGCGTCGAGGTCGACCCGGACACCACGGCGGCGGTCGGGAACGTGCAGGGACTCTTCGCCGCCGGTGAGGTCTCCGGTGGCATGCACGGCTCCAACCGGCTCGGTGGCAACTCCCTGTCCGACCTGCTGGTCTTCGGCAAGCGGGCCGGCGAGCACGCGGCGGCGTACGTCGACACGCTCGGCACGCGGCCCAAGGTCTCGACCGCCGACGTCGAGGCCGCGGTGGAGCAGGCCCTGGCGCCGCTGGAGCGCAAGGGCGGGGAGAGCCCGTACCGGCTGCAGCAGGACCTCCAGACGGTGATGGGTGACCTGGTCGGCATCATCCGGCGCAAGAGCGAGCTGGAGGAGGCGCTGGTTCGGCTCGCCGAGTTGCGCGACCGGGCGAACCGGGTCAGCGTCGCCGGCGGCCGGCGGTACAACCCGGGCTGGCACCTCGCCCTCGACCTGCGCAACATGCTGATCGTCTCGGAGTGCACGGCCCGGGCCGCGCTGGAGCGCGAGGAGTCCCGGGGCGGCCACACCCGGGAGGACTTCCCGACGATGTCGCCGAAGTGGCGCACCGTCAACCTGGTCTGCTCGCTCGACGGCGACAAGGTACGGCTGGAGCACAAGCCGCTGCCGAAGATGCCCCCGGAGCTGATGAAGCTCTTCGACCGGGCCGAGTTGGCCAAGTACCTGACCGATGAGGAGCTGGCGGAGTTCGACGCCCTCACCGCAGAGGCGCACGCTGAGGAGGCGGCCAAGTAATGGGCAACCAGGATGCGCCGGTCAAGACCGGCACCACCCGGCACTTCCGGATCTGGCGGGGCGACGAGTCCGGCGGCGAGCTGGTCGACTACCAGGTGGAGGTCAACGAGGGTGAGGTCGTCCTCGACGTCATCCACCGCCTCCAGGCGACCCAGGCGCCCGACCTGGCCTGCCGGTGGAACTGCAAGGCCGGCAAGTGCGGCTCCTGCTCGATGGAGATCAACGGCATGCCGCGGCTGGGCTGCATGACCCGGATGTCGACCTTCGACGACAACGAGACGGTGACGATCACCCCGTTGCGGACCTTCCCGATCATCCGGGACCTGGTCACCGACGTCTCGTTCAACTACGAGAAGGCCCGGGAGACCCCGGCGTTCGCCCCGCCGCCGGATCTCGCCCCCGGCGAGTACCGGATGCAGCAGGTGGACGTCGAGCGGTCGCAGGAGTTCCGGAAGTGCATCGAGTGCTTCCTGTGCCAGAACACCTGCCACGTGATCCGGGACCACGAGGAGAACAAGCCCGCCTTCTCCGGTCCGCGGTTCTTCATCCGGGCCGCCGAGCTGGACATGCACCCGCTCGACACCAGGAACGACCGCAAGGAGTACGCCCAGGCCTCCCAGGGCCTCGGATACTGCAACATCACCAAGTGCTGCACCGAGGTCTGCCCCGAGGGCATCAAGATCACCGACAACGCCATCATCCCAATGAAGGAACGCGTCGTCGACCGACGGTACGATCCTCTTGTGTGGTTGGGCAGCAAGATCTTCCGACGCGGTCAGCGCGAGGCCGAGCAGACCGCGCGTGAGAGTGCCCCGGTCGGGACCGCGCACTCGCACGCCGGCGCGTCGCACGAGCCGGGGGCCGAAGCCGAGGCCGAGCGGGGTGTGCACTGGGGGCGGCAGGTGCCCCAGCCCCAGGCGCCGGCGGTCGACTCCCGGGGTCGGCTGCCGATCAGCGAGTTCACCTTCGACCGCCCGGCGGCGCCGTCACCGTTCGGCGAGGACGTGACGTTCCCGATGCCGCCCAAGGATCTCAACTACGCCCACCCGGAGCAGAAGGACTGATCCGTCTGGCGAGGCGTGCGGGGGTTGTCGGCGGCCGCCGGCAACCCCCGCACGCTCTTCGGCGTCGGGTTGCGAACCGACAGCCGCCGTCGCCCTCGCCCGCTCGCCGGGCCGGGTCGGACATCCCCGCTCGCCGGGCGGGGTCGGACACCGCCCGCCGGCCCGGCTCAGTCCCGCCAGGCCGCCAGGACGGGACGCAGAGCCAGCACGACCGGTACGTCCGCCGGCAGCCAGGGGACGCTGTCCAACTCCTCCGGGCGCAGCCAGCGCACCTCGGCGTGCTCCAGCGGCTTCGGCTCGTCGTTCCCGACCAACCGGGCGAGATACACCCGCAGTACCGACCGCCCCTGGCCCATCGGCACGTCCTCACCGACCCGGTCGCCGACCTCCACCCGCACGCCGAGTTCCTCGAGACACTCCCGCACCAGCGCGGCCTCCTCGGACTCCCCGGGCTCGACCTTGCCGCCCGGGAACTCCCAGCGGCCCGCCATCTCCGGCGGGTCGGACCGGGCGCAGCCGAGCACGCGACCTCCGGCGATGATCGCCGCGCCCACCACGACCCGAGGCTGTCGCGGACCGCGTTCGGACAATCCCCCATTCGGCGCGGTACCGTCTCTACCGCTCACCCGTTCACTGCGCACGACCGTTCAGGGTGCCAGATCAATCAGGAAATCGGGTAACGGTGAGAGTCCCCACGGTCAGAAGAAGCCGGAGAGGTGGACGTGGACACACCAGCTGCTCAGCGACAGACTAGGGAACACCGACGAGACACGGGATGGCGACGATTTGGCCACAAGCCGGCAACGACGCCTGGGAGGTAGAGCGATGCGTGCTCTGTGGGGTCGTCGGGGCAACCGCGACTACCTGAGTGACGCTCTCACCTTACTGGGCGGCTGGACCCGCGAGGGCCAGCAGATCAAACGGACCCTGGTACTCGACGACACCCAACACGCGGCGCTGACCGAACGCGTGAAGGTCATCGCCGACGCCCTCCACCTACGCCCCGAACTCCGTCGACTCGACGGGCACACCCAGATCAGGATCGGCTCCCGGGACGCCGACGCCCTCACCGAGAACGAGGTCACCCTGGCTGCCCGCATCGAGGACGTCTACCGGGCGGTGACCTCCTCCGGCTGACCCAACCACCCGGGGCCGGCGCGCACCGGGACCCGCGCGCCGGCCCCGGGTGGCGCACCCCACCTAGCCTGGGGATCATGACCAACGTCATCTACGACCGCCAGGATCAGCTCCAGCAGATCCAGAGCGGGCTGCTCGACGGGGAGCAGATCATCGCCGTGTACGACGCGATCGGGACCGGCACCGGCTTCATCGGGCTGACCAACCGACGCGTGATCATTCAGGACAAGTCGTTCATCGGGAAGCGGTACGCCATCACCAGCATCCCGTACTCGAAGATCACCAGCGTGAGCGTGGTCAGCAACAGGTCCTGGGGCGGTTCGTTCTTCTCCACCGGCGCCATCGCGATCCACGTCGGCAACCAGACCTACGAGGTGGAGTTCCGTGGCGACAAGAAGAGCCACCACGTACACAACGTGATCCTGCACTACATCTCGTAGTCCTGCGGCGGAACCGGACCGCGCCGTCGCCGGCGGACCTCAGGGGCGGGGCGAGACCCGCGTCCACGGGCGTCGGTTCCGACGACCACCGGTGGCGGCGACACAGCGCGGGCAGATCCACCGCACCTCGTCCCGCTCGGTCAGCACGTCGGTCGACGCGTAGTCGAACCGGAGGTGCGGAAACCGCCGAAGCGCCGCCCGGCTCAGCGACAGCCCACAGACCGTCTGGTTCTGCCCCGGTCGCCAGCCGTGCACCTCGCCGCCCGGCTGGCGTGTCCCGGCCGGGTCACGCCACTCGCCGGAGGCCGCCACCGCCGGCTGTCCGCCCCTCACCGCCGGTCGGGGCCGCGACCGGCGGCCCGCCGCTCGTGCCCGAGGTCCCCTGCGGCCTCCCGTACGCCCGTCCGCCGTCGCTCTCCCGCCGTCCGACACATGTCTGTCTCCCCCGCCGCCTCCCGGTCGCCACGGTCCGTCCGTTCCGCCGGCTCCCGCGGGCGGACGCCGGCCCCGAACCGGCCTGGTCCCGGGGCCTACCCGGGCCGGCGGACCGCAAACGGACAACCCGGTCGCCCCGGGCGCCGCCCTGTCGGGCGGACGCACGACGCGTGGTTCCGTTTCCCCGGGGCGCACGCGGGGACAGAGGTTCACCCGCCGGCGGGCGGAACGGCTCCGCTCAGACGTTGAAACGGAACT
>CALGAM010000214.1 GCA_937951935.1 uncultured Micromonospora sp.
TCGCGGATCTCCGCGACCGTGCCGATCGCGCCGGTCAGCCCCAGCCGGTCGGCGATGACCCGGCCGATCTCGACCGGTGCGGCGGTGACCAGCCAGACCCGCTGACCATCGGCGACGTGCTGTTCGGCCAGGGCGCGGGTGCCTCGCCAGATCCGCGGTGCCATCAGCTCGTCGAAGATCTCCTCGGTGAGCCGCTCGACGTCCTCGACCCGCCAGCCGGCGACGAAGGCCAGCGCGATCTCCTTCGCCCGCGACATGCTCCCGGCGTGCTCGGTGGCGAACACCCGGAACCGCAGCTGCTGCCAGGCGAACCGGGCGAGATCCCTGGTCGTGAAGTAGTTGCGCGCCGCCAGCCCGCGGGCGAGCCAGTAGATCGAGGCTCCCTGCATCATGGTGTTGTCGACGTCGAAGAAGGCGGCGGCCCGGGGATCGGCCGGGGTGGGCGGAGTGTCCCCCGGTCCGGCGGTTTCCCAGCCCGTGGCGTGTCCGTCCTTGGCGGTGCCGACCGTCGCCTTACGGGTGCGGGCCACGCGGGGACCTCCTCGCTCGCACGTACACCAGCGAGGGTAGCGAAGCGCGGCGTCACCGTACCGGTGGTCGATTCGAGCGATTCCGGGTGCCGGCGGTGGAGGGGATCAGTCGCGGCTGCGGTGTGCCGCGGGTGGGCTGGTCGTCGGCTTCTCGCGGACCGGCGGTTGGTCGGTGCCGGGGGCCGGCGCGGGGTCGCCGGCCGGAGCGGTGCGCTCCGGCGTGCGCGGTGGTTCCCCCGGGGGACGGGTGCCGGTGCCTCCGGAGACCGACGGGTTCGCCGGAGTCGTGGTGTCCGGACCACGGCCGGTCGGGCAGGTCCGCGGCACCGGGCCGATGGAGTCGGCCCGGCCGGCGGTCCCGATCCCGCAGGCCAGGGCGGCGCGGAGCGCGTCCGTCCGGCGTTGGACGACCTCGAGCAGGGTGAGCGACCTCTCGGTCCGGTCCTGTGCGGCCCGACCGGCGCCCACCCGCAGGGCGGCCAGACGCGGCCGCTGCTCGGCGAGGAAGGCGTCGACGGCGTCCAGCGCCGCCGTGTCCCGACGCTGTGCCGCGGCGGTCGTCAGCAGCCGGATGCCCTGTCGGGTGTCGGCGTCCATGTCGTCGAGGACGGCTGTGAACCCGACGCTTCGGCTGCCCAGCGCGGTCGCCTCGGCGAGCCGGGTACGGGCGAAGTCCAGGAAGAGCTGCCCCCGACTGAGATCGGAGCTGGCCAGGGCGAGCTGGGCGCGTTCCGTGTGCCGCTTCATGCCGTACAGCGCGTCTCCGGGAACGGCGTTCTCGCTGGCCGCGGCCATTCCGGAGACCGCGATCGCACCGACGGCGACGCTGACGACGATGACGCCGCGCGGCCGGATTCGGGTCTGGGACGCCGGCGGCCGGCTGGTCCGGACGTCCCGGGCCGGAACGGCGGGCGTGATGTCCTCGTCACCGAGCGTCTCGTCGCGGGCGGTGGCGCCGATTCCCTCCCGTTCGGCCGTGGCGACCAGCATCGCGCGCAGGCTGGCGCGGAAGTCGGGGTCAACCTCGACCGTGGGCTGGAGGTCCCGGAGCCGTTGCCCGATCGCCAGCGGTTGGGCGAGGTCGCTGTCGACGCGGGACCGGACGTGGTGGCGACGGCCACCGTTGGCTTCCTCGAGCAGTTGCGCGAAGCGCTCTGCCCGCTGACGGTGGAAGACGTTCCAACTCACGGCCGACACCTCCCTTCGCAGGTCGCGACGCTTCGGTCGGCGTCGTCGCCGTCCCGGTGCGACGGCGGCGCCTCCAGAGCCAGACTACGGCGGTCGGAGCAGGTGTCCGACCGGCTGGTCCGAGTCAGGCCCGGGCAACCACCGGTCGCACCGGGACAAACGTTCGGCAGGGCGAGCCGGTTACGGCCGGCCGGTGCGAGAAATCACGATGAGTGAAGGGAGTCACGTCCTGCCGTCGTGTGTCGTGGGAGCGCTTCACGGCTGGAACCCGTCGGGTAACAGCCGGGCCAGCGCCCGGACGGCCCGGTACTGGAGTGCCTTGATCGCGCCCTCGTTCTTGCCCATCGCCTGCGCGGTCTCGGCCACCGAGAAGCCCTGGAGGAACCGGAGCACGATGCACTCCTGCTGTTCGGGGTTGAGTTTCTTGACGGCGGTCAGCAGCGCGACGTTGGTGATGTGCTCGACCACGGCCGCCTCGGGGCTTCC
>CALGAM010000215.1 GCA_937951935.1 uncultured Micromonospora sp.
GCCGGCGGTCCCGGCTACCTGTCGTTCACCTCGGGCACCACCGGGGAGCCGCAGGTCGTGGTGAGCCCGGAGACGGCGCTGGCGGCCTTCCTCGACTGGTACCCGGCCGCGTTCGGGCTCGGGCCGGCCGACCGGTTCGCACTGCTCGCCGGACTGGGCCACGACCCGGTCCTGCGCGACATGTACGTGCCGCTGGTGCTCGGCGCGCGGCTGGCCGTACCCGAACAGGCGCTGCTGCGCGACCCGGCCCGGCTCGCCGACTGGCTGCGTGGGCAGCGGGTCACCGTCGCCCACCTGACCCCCCAGCTCGGCCGGATGCTGGCCACGGGGTCGGCGCACACCGCCCTGACCGACCTGCGCCTGGTCGTCGTCGCCGGGGACCAGCTCACCGCCGCCGACGTGTCCCGGCTGCGTGCCCTGGCCCCGAACGCCCGGCTGGTCAACGCCTACGGCACCACCGAGACCCCGCAGATCCACGGCTGGTACGAGCTGCCGGACGAGCCGCCGAACGACGTCGTCCCGGTCGGCCGGGGAGCCCCGGGCAGCGCCCTGGTGGTCGTGGACCGACTCGGCCGACCGGCGGCCGTCGGCGAACTCGGGGAGGTCGTGGTGCGCAGCCGCCACCTGGCCACCGGATACCTCGACCCCGAACTCACCCGCCGCCGCTTCGCCGCCACCCCCGGTGCCGACGACGACCAGGACCGGACGTACCGCACGGGCGACCTGGGTCGGCACCACCCGGACGGCACGGTGACGCTCGCCGGGCGGGCCGACGACCAACTCAAGGTACGCGGCTACCGGGTGGAGCTGGCCGAGATCGAGGCCGCCCTCGCCCTGCACCCGGACGTGCGGGCCGCCGCCGCGGTACCGACCACGGTCGACGGGGAACGGGCGGTCCGGGCGTTCGTCGCCCCCGCCCAACCCGACCTGCGGGTCTCCGACCTCGTCGACCACCTGCGCGCCCGGTTCCCCGAGTACGCCGTGCCGGCGCACCTGCACCTGGTGCCGGCGATCCCGCTCACCGCCAACGGCAAGGTGGACCGGGCCGCGCTCGCCCGCAGCGTGCCCCGGCCGTCCCACCGCCCCGTCGACGACGAACTGCGCACCCGCACCGAACGGCTGGTGGCCGGGATCTGGCGCGCCGTGCTCGGCCGGTCGCGGATCGGCGCGGAGGAGAACTTCTTCGAGGCCGGCGGGCACTCGCTGGCGCTCGTCGCCGTGGCGGCGCGACTGTCGGCCGCCGTCGGCACCGACATACCGGTCGTGGAGCTGTTCCGTCGCCCCACCATCCGGCAGCTCGCCGGCTACCTCGACGGCGACGTCGGCAGCCCGGGACTGGACCGGGCCGCCCGCCGCGTCGCGGTCCGGCGGGAACGGTTACGCCTGAGAAACCAGGGCCGCCTCGGCGGCCTCATGGAGACAACTGGAGATGGTCCGCGATGAGCCAATCCCACCACGCCGCCGAACCGGCCGCGCCGCCGACCGTGGACCCGATCGCCGTCATCGGCCTGGCCTGTCGGGTGCCCGGGGCCGCCGACGCCGAGCAGTTCTGGGCCAACCTCGCCGCCGGGGTCGAGGGGGTGCGGTTCTACACGCACGACGAGCAGCGGGCGCTCGGCGTACCCGAGTCGATCGTCAGTGACCCCAACTTCGTTCCCGCCGCGGCGGTGCTCGACGACTACGACGCGCTCGACGCCGGTTTCTTCGGCATGTCCATCCGCGAGGCCGAGATCCGCGACCCGCAGCACCGGCTGTTGCTGGAGTTGAGCCACACCGCGCTGGAGGACGCGGGCTACGACCCGTCCCGGTACCCCGGGGAGATCGGCGTGTACGCCACGGTGGGTCCGGACGTCTACCAGTGGCTCAACATCCGCAGCAACCCCAAGGCGTACGCCAACGCGGGCTGGCTGGCGGTGATGGTCGGCAACCACCCGGACTACGCGTCGACCCTCACCTCGTACAAGCTGGGTCTGCGCGGGCCGAGCCTGACGATGAACACCGCGTGCTCCAGCTCGCTGGTGGCGCTGCACCTGGCCTGTGAGGCGCTGCGCAACGGCGAGTGCGACATGGCGCTGACCGGTGGCGCGACCATCGACATCCCGGCCGGCCACGGCTACCTGTACGACGAGGGCGGCATCACCTCGCCGGACGGGCACTGCCGGACGTTCGACGCCGACGCCCGGGGGACGATCTGGGGCAGCGGCGGTGGGGTCGTGGTGCTCAAGCGGCTGGCCGACGCCATCGCCGACGGCGACCACATCCGGGCGGTGGTGCTCGGCAACGCGATCAACAACGACGGCGACAGCAAGGTCGGCTTCTCGGCGCCGAGCATGGAGGGCCAGGCCGCGGTGATCGCCCAGGCGCTCGGCGTGGCCGGGATCGACCCGCGCACGATCACGTACGTCGAGGCGCACGGCACCGGCACCGCGCTCGGCGACCCGATCGAGGTCTCGGCGCTGTCGGAGGTGTACCAGCGCGACACCGACGCCCGGGGCTGGTGCGCGATCGGCTCGGTCAAGACCAACATCGGTCACCTCGGGCAGGCCGCCGGGGTCGCCGCGCTGATCAAGACCGTGCTCGCGCTGGAACACGGTCAGATCCCACCGAGCCTGCACTACCGGCAGCCGAATCCGAAGATCGACTTTGGACAGAACCCGTTCTACGTCAACACGAAACTGACCGACTGGGTGGTCGACGGCACGCCCAGGCGGGCGGCGGTCAGCTCGTTCGGCATCGGCGGCACCAACGCCCACGCCGTCCTGGAGGAGGCGCCGCGGCGCGAGCGGACGCCCCGTCCGGCCCGGCCGGCGTACCTGCTGCCCCTGTCGGCGCGCACCGACACCGCCCTGGCCCGCCAGCGCGAACGGCTCGCCGCGCACCTGGCCGCGCACCCGGAGCTGGACCTCGCCGACGTGGCGTACACCCTGCGGGTCGGCCGGCGGGAGCTGGCCCGCCGGGCCGCCGTGGTGGTCACCGACCCGGCCGACGCGATCGCCGCGCTGGCCGACGACGCGCGCGTCGTCACCGGGGTCGCGGACCGGCGCGCTCCCCGGGTCGCCTTCCTCTTCTCCGGCCAGGGCGCCCAGTACGCCGGCATGGGGGCCCAGCTGTACGACCTGGAGCCGACGTTCCGCGCCGCCGTGGACGAGTGTGCCGACATCCTGGCCGACGACCTCGGCGACATCCGCGAGGTGATCTTCTCCCGGGACACCGACGACACGCTCCGGCAGACCCGGTTCGCCCAGCCGGCGTTGTTCGTCGTCGAGTACGCCCTGGCCCGGCTCTGGCAGTCGTGGGGACTGGAGCCGGCCGCGATGCTCGGCCACAGCATCGGCGAGTACGTCGCCGCGACCCTGGCCGGGGTCTTCACCCTGCCGGACGCGCTCCGCCTGGTCGCCGCCCGGGGCCGCCTCATGCAGGGCATGCCGCCCGGGTCGATGCTCGCCGTCCGGCTCGACGAGGCCGAGGTCCGCCCGATGCTGCCCGACGGGCTGTCGGTGGCGACGGTCAACGCGCCCGGCACGTGCGTGGTCGCCGGACCGACCGAGCTGGCCAAGGAGTTCGCCGAGCGGCTCGTCGCCGACGGTGTGGGCGCCACGATGCTGCGGACCTCGCACGCGTTCCACTCGCCGATGATGGACCCGATCCTCGCCGAGTTCCGTGACCTGGTCGCCGCCACCGAGCTGGCCGCGCCCCGGCTGCCCTTCCTGTCCAACGTGACCGGCACCTGGATCACCCCGGAGGAGGCGACCGACCCCGGGTACTGGGCACGGCACCTGCGCGAACCGGTCCGCTTCGGTGACGGGGTCGCCACGCTGCTGGCCGAGGGCGAGTGGCTGTTCCTGGAGTGCGGGCCGGGCCGGCAGCTCGCCGGTCTGGTACGCGGCCAGCTGTCCCGGGACGCGGTCGCGCCGCTGCCGAGCCTGCCCGGCCCCCGCGACGTCGGCGCCGACCTGCGTGTGCTCTACCAGGCGGCCGGCACGCTGTGGGTGCACGGCGCGGGGCTGGACACGACGGCGCTGGCCCCGGCGGCCAACCGGGTGCCGCTGCCGACGTACCCGTTCGAGCGCACCCGCGCCTGGGTGGAGCCGGACCCGGAGGCGGCGGGGTTCGCCGCGCAGACCTCCGCGATCACCACCCGTGCCGAGCGCGGGGGCGTGCCGCCGATCGACGACTGGGCGTGGGTTCCGACCTGGCGCCAACTGGCGCCCAGCCCGTCGACCGAGCCGCTGCCCGGCCGGTGCCTGGTCTTCGTCGACGACGACAGCGCCGGACTCGCCGCCGCGCTGCGCGACCGGGGTGTCGAGGTACGCGAGGTCCGCCCGGGTGACCGGTACGCCCGCACGGACGGCGGCTTCACCGTCCGGCCCGCGGAGCGGGCCGACTACGACGCCCTCGTCGCGGACCTGGCCGCGGACGGCGGACCGGTCGAGCGGATCGTGCACGCCTGGGCGAGCGGCGGCGCTCCGGCCGACGGTGTCGGGGCGGCCACCTGGGCCGCCCAGGACCGGGGTTTCTTCAGCCTGCTCAACCTCGTCGAGGCGCTCGCCGCGGGCGAACACCCGCAGCGGGTCCGGCTCGACGTGCTCAGCCGGGGCGCCGCCGACGTCACCGGCGCCGACCTGGTGCGCCCCGAGCACGCCACGGTCGCCGGGATCGCCCGGGTGGCGCCGCTCGAACTGCCGTGGCTGGCCGTCCAGCACCTCGACCTGGACCCGGCCGCCACCGGGTCGCCCGCCGACTGGTCCGACGTCGTCGACGCGCTGGCCCGCAAGCCGGAGACGGACGAGGCCGGGCTGTGTCCACCGACGGCGGTCCGGGCCGGCCGCCGTTGGATCCAGGAGTACCAGCAGGTCCCGCTTCCGGAGCGGCCGGGCGCCGGGATCCGCACCGGCGGCGTGTACGTCATCACCGGCGGGCTCGGCGGCATCGGCATCACCATCGCCGAGGACCTGGCGTGGCGGGCCCGGGCCAGGGTCGTGCTGGTGTCCCGGTCCGGCCTGCCGCCGCGGGTGCGGTGGGACGACCTGCTGCGGGAGCAGGGCCCCACCGGGCGGGTGGGGCGGGCGATCGCGGCCATCCGTCGGATCGAGGAGGCCGGCGGCGAGGCGTTGGTCCTGGCCGCCGACGTCACCAACCCCGACGACCTGCGCCGGGTCCGCCGGGAGACGCTGGCCATGTTCGGCGCGATCCACGGCATCGTGCACGCCGCCGGGTTGCCCGGTGGTGGGGTCGCCGAGGTCAAGGACCGCGCCGACGCGGAACGGGTGCTGGCGCCCAAGCTGCTCGGCACCCTGGCGCTGCGGGAGGTCTTCGGCGACCTCGATCTCGACGTGGTGCTGCTCTGCTCGTCGATCACGGCGGTGGCGGGCGGTTTCGGCCAGGTCGACTACTGCGGCGCCAACGCGTTCCTGGACGCGCACGCCCGCAGCCGGCACGGCTGGCGGGCCCGGGTCGTCTCGGTCAACTGGGGCGGCTGGCTGGACGTCGGGATGGCCGCCGAGGTGGCCGCCCCGGCCGCGCTGCGGGTCGGCGGGGAGGGCGACCGGGCGCCCGCGGCGGACGTCGTGACGCCGGTCGACCACCCGGTGGTGGTGGCGCGACACGAGCCCGGCGACGGCACCCTGCCCTGGTGCGGCGGGACGGTCTCCGCCGCCACCCACTGGGTCCTCGACGAGCACCGGATGTCGCCGGTGCCGCTGATGCCCGGCACCGGCTACGTGGAGATCGCCCGCGCGGCGGCCGAGGCGGCCCTGCCCGGCCGGGCCGACGGTCAGGTCGTCGAGCTGCGCGACCTGGTCTTCGTCGAGCCGATGCCGGTACCGGACGGCACCTCCGCCGAGCTGCGGGTGGTCTTCGAGGCCGAACCGGACGGCGCCGAGTTCCAGGTGCGCAGCACCGCCGGGGGTGTCACCTCGACCCACGCCCGGGGCAGCGCCGGCTGGATCGACCCGGGCCCGACGCCGGTCGTGGACCTCGACGCGGTGCGCGCCCGCTGCACCCGGGCCGGCGGCCAGGGCGGGGTGGCGCTGTCGAGCCTGCTCACCTACGGGCCGCACTGGCAGAACCTGCGGGACTGGTACACCGGCGACAACGAGGCGCTGGCCCTGCTGGAGGCCAACGACGTGGTCGCGGCCGACCTGCACCGCTGGGTGCTGCACCCCGGGATGCTCGACGAGGCCACCTCGTTCGCCCGGTTCAACGTGGAGGGACACTACCTGCCGCTGAGCTACGGCCGGGTCGTGGTCCGCGCCCCGATGCCGCGCCGGTTCTGGAGCCACCTGCGGTTCCGCAACAGCGCCGGCACCGAGGTCATCGTCGCGGACGTCTCGCTGATCGACGACTCCGGCCAGGAGATCGTCAGCATCAGCGACTACGTGCTGCGCCGGATCAACCCGGACGCGGTGCTCGCCACGGTGACCGCCCCGGCACGGGAGGCGGACGGCGACGCCGGTGTCCGGCCCGCCACCGAGGCCCCGGCCCCCGCGACGGCGGCCGACGCCGTGGCGGCCGAACCCGGCCGGCGGGGTATCCGGCCCGCCGACGGCGCCGAGGCGACGCGCCGGCTGCTCGCCACCCCGCTGGGCGCCCAGGTCGTGGTCACCGCGGTGCCGCTGCCGACGTTCCTCGCCGAGGTGGGCGGACTGACCCGGGACACCGTCGAGGAGTTGTCCCCGCAGGCCGCCACGACCCGGCCGGCCGGTCCGACGCGGCCCCGGTCCGACCGGTACGTCGCACCCCGCACCGAGCTGGAGGCGGTCGTGGCGCGGCTGTTCGGCGAGGTGCTCGGCGGCGAGGAGGTCGGGGTCGAGGACGACTTCTTCGACCTGGGCGGGAACTCGCTGGTGGCGGTGCAGCTCATCGCGCTGGTGCGCAAGCAGCTCCAGGTGAAGCTTCCGATGCGCAGCCTGTTCGAGGAACCGACCGTGGCCGGCCTGGTCCGGCTGATCGAACAGGCACGGGACGGCGGCGCGGCGGCCGAGCCCGACGACGCGGACGGCGCCATCCCTCGCCAGCCCCGCCGCGCCGACGCGGCGCGGCAGGCGCGGTGAGCGGGTGGCGGACGCCGGGACAACCCCGGCGGGCAACACGACGGGAGGCAGGATGAGCGAGACCGAGACCGCCGACGACCAGACGTACAAGGTCGTCGTCAACGACGAGGAGCAGTACTCGATCTGGCCGGCGGACCAGGCCAATCCGGCCGGGTGGCACGACGCCGGCTTCACCGGGCCGCGGCAGGACTGTCTGGCCCACATCGAGCGGGTGTGGACCGACATGCGACCACGCAGCCTGCGGGAGGCGATGGGGACGTGACCGACCTGTCCCACCGGCTGGCCCGGCTCACGCCGCAGCAGCGCGCCGCGCTGGAGGCGCGCCTGCTCACGTCGCCGCCCACGGCGGCTCCGATTCCGCGCCGGGCGGCCGGCGCGGAGGCGCCCCTGTCCTGGGCGCAGGAACGGCTGTGGTTCCTGCAGCGCTTCGACCCGGCCGACACGGCGTACAACCTGCACCTGGTGGAGCGGCTGCGCGGCCCGGTCGACGTCGCGCTGCTGCGGCGCGCCCTCGCCACCGTGGTCGCCCGGCACGAGGTGCTGCGCACCGGGATGCCGATGCGCGACGGCCGGCCGGTGCAGGTGGTCGAGCCCGCCCTCGACGTGCCGGTGACCGTCGTGACCGTCGAGGGCGCGACGGTCACCGACCGCGAGTCGCGGGCCCGGGCGCTGGTGGACGAGCAGGTCAACACGCCGTTCGACCTGTCGCGCGCGCCACTGCTGCGGGTCACGCTGCTGCGGCTGGGCGAGGACGACCACCTGTTCTGCCTCGTCCTGCACCACGCCGTCGGGGACGGGTGGTCGCTGGGGCTGATCGCCGACGAGGTGTCGCGCGGCTACGCCGCCCTGCTGGCCGGGGCGGACCCGGACCTGCCCGAGCTGCCGGTGCAGTACGCGGACGTGGCCGCCTGGCAGCGGTCCCGGCCCGACGACGCCGAGCAGGCCCGGCGGCTCGACCGGTTGCGCCAGCGCGTCGCCGCGCCGCCCCTGGCGCTGCCGACGGACCGGCCGCGGCCACGGGTCCGCACCGGTGCCGGCTGGGCCGCCACGCGCCGCCTCGGTCCGGCGCTCTCCGCGGCGGTGGCCGAGCTGGCCAGGGCCGAGCGGGCCACCGTCTTCATGACCCTCCTGGCCGCGTACCAGGTGCTGCTGTGGCGGCACAGCGGGCAGCGCACCTTCCTCGTCGGCGCGCCGATGGCCGGGCGGGACCGGCCCGAGTTCCGTGCCCTGGTCGGCTGCTTCACCGACACGGTGCTGCTCCGCGCCGACCTGGCCGGCGACCCCACCTTCCGCCAACTGCTGGCACGGGTCCGCGACGACGCGCTGCAGGCGTTCGCCGACCAGGGCGTCCCCCTGGAGCAACTGATCACCCACGTCGGCGCGGACCGGGACACCAGCCGTACCCCGCTGTTCCAGGCCATGTTCAACCTGCAACCGGCCAAGACCGGTCTGCTGGCCCTGCCCGGGGTGACCTCGACGCCGTGGGAGCCGACCGTCCGCTCCGTCAAGGTGGACGTGGAACTCGACGTCAACCAGCACCCCGACGAGCTGGAGGTGCAGGTCGGGGTCAGCGCGGCGCTGTTCGACGCGGGTACGGCCCAGCGGCTGGCCGCGCACCTGGCGACCCTGCTGGCCGGGGCCGTCGCCGACCCCGACCGGCCGATCTCCCGGCTGACGCTGCTGGACGAGGCGGAGCGGCGCCTGGTGCTGTCCGTCGGAGCCGACACCGCCGCGCCCTACCCCGCCCGGCGGCTGCCCGAGCTGGTCGCCGAGCAGGCGGCCCGGACCCCGGACGCGGTGGCGCTGGTCGCCGGTGGACAGCAACTCAGCTACCGGGAGCTGGACCGGCGGGCGAACGGGCTGGCGTGGCGGCTGCGGGAGCGCGGGGTGCGGCCGAGGACACCGGTGGCGGTGCTGCTGCCCCGCGACGCCGAGCTCGTCGTGGCGCTGCTGGCCGTGCTCAAGGCCGGCTGCCACTACGTACCGCTGGAGCCCGGACACCCGGACCACCGGCTGCGGGAGATCGTCACCGACGCGGCGGTCACGGCCGTGCTCACCGACGACCCGGGCCGGTGGCCGGACCGGCTGACCATCGACCCCGGCCGCGGGCGGCCCGAGGCGGCGGACGCGCCGCCGCCGGCCCCCGGCGGACCGGACGACCTGGCGTACCTCATCTACACCTCCGGATCCACCGGGCGGCCCAAGGGCGTCCGCGTCCCGCACCGCGGGGTGGTGAACGTCGTCACCGACGTGGCCCGCACCCTGCGACTCGGCCCGACGGACCGGTTCCTGTTCCTCACCTCCGTCTCGTTCGACATCGCCGCCCTGGAGGTGTTCGCGCCGTTGCTGACCGGCGGCGCGGTCGTCGTCGCGCCGGAGAGTTCGGTACACGCCGTCGACCGCGTCGAGGAGCTGGTGCGCCGGGCCGGGGTGACCACGGTCCAGGCACCGCCGTCGGTGCTGGAGGCGCTGCTGCCCCGGCTGCCGGCCGGGCTGCCCCGTGTGATCAGCGGCGGCGAGGCGCTGCCGGCCGGGCTCGCCGAGCGGCTGCTCGACCGGGTGGGTGAGCTGTGGAACTTCTACGGCCCGACCGAGACCACGATCTGGTCGACCCGGGCCCGGATCGTCCCCGGCGCGCCGGTCACCATCGGCGTGCCGGTCGCCAACACCACCGCGTACGTGCTGGACGAGCGCTGGCAGCCGGTGCCGGTCGGCTGCCCCGGCGAGCTGTACCTGGCCGGGGACGGGCTGGCCCGGGACTACCACCGCGGTCCCGCGCTGACGGCGGAACGCTTCCTGCCCGACCCGTACGGGGCCCGGCCGGGTGGGCGGATGTACCGGACCGGTGACCTGGTGCGCCTGCGCGAGGACGGGCACCTGGAGTTCCTCGGCCGGATCGACGACCAGGTGAAGCTCGGCGGGGTACGGATCGAACCGGGTGAGGTCGAGGCCGCGCTCGCCGAGCATCCGCGGGTACGCCGGGCCGTGGTCGTCCTCCGGGACGACCTGCCCGCCGGCCGGGGTCTGGTCGCGTACCTCGACTGGACCGGCGACGACGACCCCGCCCCGACGCTGCGCGCACACCTGCGCGCCCGGCTGCCCGAGGCGATGATCCCGTCCGCGTTCGTGGCCCTGGCGACCTTCCCGGTCCTGGCCAGCGGCAAGCTGGACCGGGCCGCGCTGCCCGCCCCGACGCCGGCGCCGGCCCCCGCCGAGGCGCCGAGCCGCCCGCCGCGCACCGACGGCGAACGGCTGGTCGCCGAGGTCTTCGCCGAGGTGCTGGGCCGCGAGACGGTCGGCGCGGACGACGACTTCTTCGCGCTGGGCGGCACCTCGCTGCTCGCCGTCCGGGTCCTGGCCGAACTGGGCGCCACCACGGAGCTCGACATTCCACTGCGGACCCTGTTCACCCACCGCACGGTCAGTCAGCTCGCCGCGGCGGTCGAGGAGATGCTCGCCGCCGAGCTGGCGCAACTGTCCGAACAGGAGGCGAGTCGCCTCGTCGCCGAGGGAGGCTGATGCCGACGTGACCGCCGCACCCCACCTCTCCCCCGGAAACGTGACCCTGTCCGCGGACAAGCGGGAACTGCTCCGGCGGCGGCTGCGCCGGTCCGGCCCGGCGGCGCCGCGCATCCCGCGCCGGCCGGAGGACGCCGGCCCGCCCCCGCTGTCGTACGCCCAGGAGCGGCTCTGGTTCATGGAGCAGTTCGCTCCCGGCACCGGCGCGTACGCCGTACCGCTCTGTCTGCGGCTGCGGGGCGCGCTCGACGTCGAGGTGTTGCGCCGGGCCGTCACGGCGCTGACCGCCCGGCACGACGTGCTGCGGTTCCGCTTCCCGTCCGACGAGGACGGGGTGCCCCGGGTCGAGGTCGACCCGGTCCGCCCGGTGGAGGTCGGGGTGCACGACCTGGCGTCCGCCGGGTCGCCGGAGCAGCGGGAGGAGGCCGCGCGGCGGTTCGTGGCGGCCGAGGCCGCCCGCCCCTTCGACCTGCGGACCGGTCCGCTGCTGCGGGCCACGCTGCTGCGGCTGGCCGAGGACGACCACGTGCTGCTGGTCTGTGCCCACCACACGGTCAGCGACGGGGTGTCGACCGACATCATCACCGAGGACCTCCTCGCGTTGTACGCGGCCGAGGCCGAGGGCACCGTGCCGCGGCTGCCCGAGCTGCCGGTGCGGTACGGCGACTACGCGGTGTGGCAGCGCGCCCGGGTGACGGCCGGCAACCTCGCGGCGGCCCGGGAGTACTGGCGGCGGCAGCTTTCCGGGGTGGCCCCGCTGGAGCTGCCGGTCGACCGGCCCCGTGGCGCGGAGCAGACCTTCGCCGGCGCCTCCCACCACTTCCGGGTGGACCGGGCGGTGCTGGACGGGTTGGCGCGCGTGGCCGAGGGGGTCGGCGCGACCCTGTACATGGCGCTGCTGGCCGCCTACCAGGTGCTGCTGCGGCGGCACACCGGTCAGACCGACTTCGCCGTCGGCTCACCGGTCGCCGGGCGTCCGCTGCCGGAGCTGGAACGGCTGGTCGGCATGTTCGTCAACATGCTGCCGATCCGGGCCGCGCTCGACGGCGACCCGACGTTCACCGAGGTGGTGGCGCGGGTCCGGGAGACCGTGCTGGACGCCTGGTCACACCAGGAACTCCCCTTCGAACAGGTGGTCCAGGAGCTGGAGACGGTCCGCGACCCGAGTCGGTCGCCGGTGTTCCAGACCGTCCTCGTGCTGCAGCCGACACCCGCGCGGGCGCCGGACGGCGGCCCGCTCACCGTCAGCCGGTTCCCGTTCGACCTCCAGGCCACCCGGTACGACCTGGAGCTGTACGCCTTCCCGTCGTCGGACGGGCTGGAGTGCATGTTCGTCTACAACAGCGCCCTGTTCACGCCGGAGCGGATCGGCTGGCTCGCCGGACACCTGACCACCCTGCTGGCCTCGGCGGCGGCCCGACCGGACACCCCGGTGTCCCGGCTGGACATGCTGACCGAGCGGGAGCTGGCGGAGGCCGCCCGCCGCAACGACACCGCGCAGGACCTGGGCCCGCCCACCTGCCTGCACCGGCTGGTCGCCGCGCAGGCGGCCCGGACCCCGGACGCGGTGGCGGTGCGGGACGCGCGTGGCCAGCTCAGCTACGCCGAGCTCGACCGGCGGGTCCGCCGGCTCGCCGGCACGCTCGTCGCCGCCGGCGCCCGGACCGGGGAGCTGGTCGCGGTGGTGATGGAGCGGGGCGCCGAGCAGGTGGTGGCGACGCTGGCGATCCAGTTGGCCGGAGCGGCGTACCTGCCGGTGGATCCGGACCTGCCGGATGCCCGGCGGCGGCACCTGCTGGCCCGGGGCGGCTGCCGGCTCGCGCTCACCCAGCCGTGGCTCGTCGCCGCGCTGGAGTGGCCGGAGGACGTCCGGCCGCTGGTCGTCGACGCCCGGGAACCGGAGCCGGTCGGGTCGGACGGCGAGACCGGTCCCGGCGGGGCGGAGCTCGGCGACCCGGCCGGGCCGGACGACCTCGCCTACGTCATCTTCACCTCGGGCTCGACCGGTGAGCCGAAGGGGGTGATGATCGAGCACCGGGCCGCGGTCAACACGATCCGGGACATCAACCGACGTTTCGGGGTGGGCCCCGACGACCAGGTGCTCGCCGTGTCGGCGCTCAGCTTCGACCTGTCCGTCTACGACATCTTCGGCACGCTCGCCGCCGGGGGCACGCTGGTGATGCCGGAGCCGGCGGCGGCACGGGACCCCGCGGCCTGGGCCCGCTGGGTACGCGACCACCGGGTCACCGTCTGGGACTCGGTTCCCGCGCTGATGGAGTTGCTGGTCGAGCAGGCCGAGCAGGACGGGGCGGACCTCGGTTCGCTGCGGCTCGTGCTGCTGTCCGGCGACTGGATCCCGCTGGACCTACCGGACCGGATCCGCGCCGTGGCCCCGCAGGCCCGGGTGATCAGCCTCGGCGGCGCGACCGAGGGGTCGATCTGGTCGATCTACTACCCGATCGGCGAGGTCGACCCGCGGTGGCGGTCGATCCCGTACGGCACGCCGCTGGCGAACCAGAGCTTCCACATCCTGGACCAGCACGGCAACCCGGTGCCGGTCGGGGTCACCGGCGAGCTGTACATCGGCGGGGTCGGGGTCGCCCGGGGTTACTGGCGGGACCCGGAGCGGACCGCGGCCAGTTTCGTCGACCACCCGATCATCGGCGAGCGGCTGTACCGCACCGGTGACCTGGGCCGGTACCGGCCCGACGGGGTGATCGAGTTCCTGGGCCGGGCGGACAGCCAGGTGAAGATCCGCGGCTACCGGATCGAGCTGGGCGAGATCGAGGCGCACCTGGGCCGCCACCCGGACGTCGCCGAGTGCGTCGTCGCCGTCCACCGCCTGGACGGCGAGCAGGTGCTCGTCGCCTACGTCGTACCCCGCCCCGGGAGTGCGCCCGGCGCCGCCGAGCTGCGCGGGTACCTGGCGGCCCGGCTCGCCGGCTACATGGTGCCCCACCACTACGTGACCCTGCCGCGGCTGCCGCTGACCGGCAACGGCAAGGTGGACCGCAGGCGGCTGCCGGCCCCGGCGGCCGGCACGGCGGCCCCGGCCGGCACGGCCGGGGCGACCGGGCAGCCGCGCACCCCGACCGAGCGGCTGGTGTTGGAGGTGTTCCGGGAGGTCCTCGGCGTGCCGACGCTCGGCCCCGAGGACAGCTTCTTCGACGTCGGCGGGCACTCCATCGCGGCGATCCAGGCGGTCAGCCGGCTGCGGCGGGCGCTGCCGGGCGGGCCGGAGGCGGCACCGGCGTTCGGCGTGGCGGACCTGTTCCGCCACCCGACGGTGCGCGAGTTCGCCGCGCTGGTCGACCGGCCGGCCGACGCCGCAGCCGACACCGACTCCGACACCGGGGCCGGGATGCTGCACCGGCTCACCCCGGCCCGCGACGGCACGCCGACGGTGACGTACGTCTGTGTGCCGTACGGCGGCGGGCAGCCGATGGTCTACCAGCCGCTCGCCGACGCCCTCCCCGCGGACCGGGCGCTGTACGCGGTGTCGATCCCCGGCCACGACCCGACCCGGCCCGACGAGGTGACCGAGCCGATCGAGGTGGTCGCCGGGCGGCTGGCCGAGGAGATCACCCGGCGGGTCGCCGGGCCGCTGGTCCTGTACGGGCACTGCGGCATCGGCGGCGCGCTCGCCGTGGAGACGGCCCGCCGCCTGGAGGCCGGCGGTCGTGCGCTGGTCGCGGTCGCCGTCGGCGGGATCTTCCCGTTCGCCCGCCCGGCGGGACGGATCGCCGGCCCGCTGTCCCGGCTGGTCCGCTACGACCGGCTCGGCGGCGACCGGGCGTACGAGACCCGGCTGCGGGCCACCGGCGGCGACGTGGCCGGCCTCGAACCCGAGCAGGTCAAGTTCATGATCCGCAGCCTGCGCCGGGACTCCCGCCTCGCCGAGGACTACTTCACCCGGCTGTTCGCCGACGAGCCGGACCGGCTGCGGGCGCCGATCATCTCCGTGGTCGGCGAGCGGGACGTCGCGACGGACTTCTACGCCGAGCGGTTCCGCGAGTGGCACTTCCTGACCGACCGGACCGGACTGGTCGTGCTCGACGAGGCCGGGCACTACTTCCTGCGGTACCGCGCGGACGAGCTGGCCGAGATCCTCACCCGGATTCCCGACACGGTCGCCGCCGCCACCTCGACCGCCCTGGACATGGTGACCGTGGACCGCCGCGGTGGTGGCGGCGACCGGCCGAGCTGGTGGCTGCAGTCGGTCTCGGTCGACAGCGCCGGGGGTGTGCCGGCGCGGGCGGCCGCCGGGCCCCGGCCCGGGCTGGGACGGTTCCTCGCCGTCGCGCTGAGCCAGCTCGTCTCGTTCACCGGCACCGCGCTCACCGACTTCGCCCTGCCGCTGTGGGTGTACCTGACGACCGGCTCGCTGGCGCAGTTCGCCGTCTTCATGATGTTGGCGATCGTGCCGGGGGTCTTCGTCGCACCGCTGGTCGGCGCGGTGGTCGACCGGTCCGACCGCCGCACGGTCATGATCGTCGGCGGTTGTGCCGCCGGCGCCGTCCAGCTCGTCCTCGGGCTGCTGGTCTGGACCGACAACCTGGAGATCTGGCACACCTATCCCCTGGTGACCCTGCTGTCGGTGGCGCTCACCACGCACCGCCTCGGGTACACCACCGCCATCCCGCAGCTCGTGCCGAAGCAGTACCTGGGGCACGCCAACGGCGTCGTCCAGATGGCCAACGGCATCGCCCAGTTCGTCGCGCCGCTGGCCGCCGCCGCGCTGCTGACCACCATCGGCCTCGACGGCATCCTGGTCTTCGACCTGGTCAGCTTCGTGGTCGGGGTCGGGGTCCTGCTCGTCACCCGGTTCCCGGCCACCATGGCGTACACGCCCCGCGAGTCGCTGGCCACCGAGATCTCCCAGGGTTTCCGGCTGTCGCTGGGCAACCGGTACTTCCGGGCGCTCATCGTCTACTTCGCCCTGCTGAACATCCTCCTCGCGCCGCTGTTGATGTCGCTGATGCCGATGGCGATGTCGATCGGGGACCTGTCGACCGCGGGCACCGTCTCGTTCATCGGCGGTGCCGGTGCCGCGGTCGGCGGCCTCGTCGTCGTGCTGTGGGGTGGACCGGCACGACGCCGGGTGCGGGGCATGCTCCTGGTGTCGCTGCTGTTCGGCGTGTTCGGCGTGGTGACCGGGACACGACCGTCGGTGCTCGCCGTCGGGCTCGGCGCGTTCGGCCTGTGGGGCACCCTGTCGGTGGTCAACGGCATCTACCTCACCGTCGTCCAGGTGAAGCTGCCGCACCGGGCCCACGGCCGGGTCATCGCGCTCAACCAGGCGGTGGCCTGGTCCACCCTGCCCCTCGGGTTCGTGGTCGTGGCGCCGCTCGGCGAGCGGCTGCTGCAGCCGATGATGGTGCCGGACGGGGCGCTCGCCCCCACCGTCGGCGCGCTCATCGGGACCGGGCCGGGCCGCGGACTGGGCCTGCTGTACGTCCTGCTCGGCGTGGCCGTCCTCGGACTGGTCCTGGCCGCGACCCGGACCCGGACGCTGCGCCGCTTCGACGACGAGGTGCCCGACGCCGACCCGGACGACCTGGTCGGTGCCCTGACGGTGCGACAGCGGACGGCCGCAACGGCGCCGGCCGCCGATGGAGAGGGGGAGCGTCCGTGACCGTCGAACCCGACGTCTTTCCGGCCGCATCCGGACAGGAGCGGATGTGGTTCCTCGCCCGCCTGGAACCGGAGCTGGCCGTCTACAACGTCAACCTGTGGATCCCGATCAACCCCGACTACCCCGCCGACCTGGTGCGCCGGGCGCTGGCGACGCTGGTCGGGCGGCACGAGCCGCTGCGCACCGCGTTCCGTCTCGACGGTGACGGCTCCGCGGGGACCGTCGTGCAGGTGATCCACCCCGAGGTCGAGGTGACGCTCACCGAGACGGACCTGACCGACCTGCCGGTCGCCGACCGGGAGCCGGCCTTCCACCGGCTGGCCCGCGACGACGCGGCACGGCCGTTTCCGCTCGACCGGCCGCCGCTGTGGCGGGCCCGGCTGGTCCGGCTGGCCGACGACGACCTGCGGCTGATCTGGATCTGCGACCACACGATCTTCGACGGCGCCTCGTCGGACCCGTTCGTGACCGAGCTGTGGGAGTGCGCCGCCGCGCTCGCCGAGGGACGCCCACCGCGCCTGGTCGACCTGCCGATCCAGTACGCCGACTACGCCGTCTGGCAGCGTCGGCGCCTCACCCCCGAGCGGGTGGAGGCCGAGCTGGCGTACTGGCGCAAGGCGTTGGCCGACCTTCCCGACGACCTGGGTCTGCCGACCGACCGGCCCCGCCCGCCGGTGCGCAGCTACCGGGGCGAGGTGCACCAGTTCGCCCTCTCGGCGGAGCTGACCAGCCGGGTCGAGCAGTGGTCCCAGCGGCACAACGTCACCACGTTCATGACGCTGCTCGCCGCGTTCAAGACCCTGCTGGCCCGCTGGGCCGGGCACCCGGACATCTTCGTCGGCTGTCCGATGGCCGGCCGGGTCCGGCCCGAGCTCCAGCCGCTGATCGGCATGTTCGTCAACGCCGTCGTCGTCCGCACCGACCTGGGCGGCGACCCCACCTTCGCCGACGTCGTACGCCGGGTCCGGGCCAGCCTGCTGGAGGCGATCGAGCACCAGGAGCTGCCCTTCGAACGCATCGTCGACGACCTGCAGCGCACCCGGGACCTGAGCCGGCCGCCCCTGTACCAGGTCGCGTTCAACCTGGTGCCCTCCGACACCCGGGGGCAGATCGCCAACGGCACGGTCAAGGTGGACCTGGCGCTGGACCTCAACATCCGGGACGGCCGGCTGCACGGCCGACTGGAGTACGCCACCGACCTGTTCGAGGCGGCGACGGCGGAACGACTGGCCGGGATCTACGGCGTGCTGTTGGCCGCCGCCCTCGACGACCCCGAGCGGCCGATCTCGCGCCTGCCGCTGCTCACCGCCGCGCAGCGGGCCGCGGTGCTCGCCGCCGGGTACGGGGAGTCGGTGGAGCTGCCGTCCCCGGCGGTGCTCACCGACCTGTTGCGCCGGCAGGCCGAGCGGACCCCGGAGGCGGTCGCCGTGGTCGACGACGCCGGTGCCCTCCGGTACGCCGAGCTGCACGCCCGGGCCAACCGGCTGGCCCACCGCCTGCGTGCCCTGGGGGTGGGCCCGGAGACACCGGTGGCCGTCTGTGTGGAGCGCCGCCTCGAACTCCTGGTCGCGGTCGTCGCGGTGGTCAAGGCCGGCGGCGTGCTGGCCCCGCTCGACCCGGAGCACCCGGACGCCCGGCTGGCGTTCCAGCTCGCCGACTCCGGGGCCGCCGTGGTCATCACCCAGCGTGCGCTGGCGGCCCGGTTCGCCCCCGCCGCGCCGGAGTCGGCGGCACAGCCCGGCGACCCGGGCCCGGCGACACAGCCCGGCGACCCGGGCCCGGCGACACAGCCCGGCGACCCGGGCCCGGCGGAACGGCCCGGGGGGCACGACGGCCCGGTGCTGGTCCTGGTCGACGAGCCGGACGAGGGGTCGTGGCCGGAGACCGAGCCGGCGCCGGTCCTGCACCCGGACAACGCGGCGTACCTGCTCTACACCTCCGGTTCCACCGGCCGGCCCAAGGGGGTGCTCACCAGCCACCGCTCCCTGGTGAACCGGCTCGTCTGGATGCAGCACCGGTTCGGCCTCGGCGCCGACGACGCCGTCCTGCACAAGACCTCCGCCGGGTTCGACGTGTCCCTGTGGGAGCTGTTCTGGCCCCTGGTGACCGGCGCCCGGCTGGTACTGGCCGCCCCCGGCGGGCACCGGGATCCGGCGTACCTGCGGGACGCGATCGTCCGGCACGGGGTGACCACCGTCCACTTCGTACCGTCGATGCTGGAGCTGTTCCTGGCCACCGACGGGATCGAGGCGTGCCGGTCGCTGCGCCGGGTGATCTCCAGCGGCGAGGAGCTGACCCGGGGCCTGGCGGAACGCTGCCACCGGCGGCTGCCCGGTACCGGGCCGCACAACCTGTACGGGCCGACCGAGGCGGCGATCGACGTCTCGGCGTGGCCGTTCGACCCGGACCAGCCGGGGCCGGTGCCGATCGGCCGCCCGGTCGCCAACACCCGGCTGCACGTCCTCGACCGGTGGCTCGAACCGGTTCCGGTCGGTTTCCCCGGCGAGCTCTACCTCGGCGGTGTCCAACTGGCCCGCGGCTACCTCGGCCGCCCCGGCCTCACCGCCGCGGCGTTCCTGCCGGACCCGCACGGGCCCGCCGGCAGCCGGCTGTACCGCACCGGCGACCGGGCCCGGCTCCGCGCCGACGGCGCGGTGGAGTACCTGGGGCGGACCGACACGCAGGTGAAGATCAACGGGGTCCGGGTCGAACTGGGCGAGGTCGAGAGCGTGCTGGCCGGGCACGACCGGGTACGCGGCGCGGTGGCCGCGGTGCGGGACGACGCGCCCGGCGGGCGGGGCCTCGTGGTGTACGTGGACTGGGCGGGCGACCCCGCCGAGGCGTCGCCCCAGCTGCGCGAGCTGCTGGCCCGGCACCTGCCGGCCACCCTGCTGCCCCGGGCGTACGTGGTCACGTCACCGCTGCCGACGCTGCCCAGCGGCAAGGTCGACCGGTCCCGGCTGCCGGCCCCGGACGGCGCCGACCGGAGCCAGGTCGCCACCGGGTACCAGCCGCCGAGCACCCCGCTGGAGGAGGAGCTCTGCGCGATCTGGGCCCAGCTGCTCGGCCGCGACCGGGTCGGCGTCGCCGACGACTTCTTCGAGCTCGGCGGGCACTCGCTGCTGGCGGTGCAGCTCGTCGGCCGGCTGCGGGAACGCTACGGGGTGGAGTTCCCGCTGCGCCGCTGCTTCGAGGTGACCACCGTCGCCGGGCAGGCGTTGGAGATCCTGGCGTTGCGCCTCGGCGACGACGACCCGCTGGCGCTGCTGGCGGAGCTTGAGGCGGAGGAGAACTGACCCGCCCGCGGCGCCCACCGCGCGCCGGTGGGCGCCGCGAGGCGGCACGCCCACCCACGAGACGCCACGCCCGCGGCGGGCCGGGCCGGCCCGCCGCGCGCCGGCGCGGTCACAGCGAGCCGGCGATCTCGGCGATCATCCGGAGCTGCTCCATCCGCAGTGGCAGGGTGGGCGGGACCACCCCGACGATCAGGGTGGTCACCCCGGCCTCCCGGTACGCGGCGAAGCGTTCCCGGATCCGCGACGGCGGGCCGCAGACGGTCATCGCGTCGACGAGCTCGTCGGACATCGCCGCCATCGCCTCGCCCTGCCGGCCCGCGAGGAACGCCTGCTGCATCCTCTCCGCCTCGTCGGCGAAGCCGAGCCGGCTGGCGAGCTGGTTGTGGAAGTTGTGCCGGCGCGAACCCATGCCGCCCAGGTACAGCGCGAGCATCGGGCGGACCATGTCGAAGGCCAGTTCGAGGTCCTCCTCGACCAGCACCATCACCATCGGCGCGACGTCGAAGCCGTCCAGTGTGCGCCCGGCCCGTGCCGCGCCCTCCTCCAGCAGGGCCCGGCACGCCGCGACGTGCTCGGGCGGGAAGTTCAGCGGGAGCCAGCCGTCGGCGATCTCGCCGGTCAGCCGTACCGCCTGTGGCCCGAGGGTGGCCAGGTAGATCGGCAGCGGCTGCTGGATCGGCTCCACCGCCAGCGCCATCTCCTTGCCCTCGCTGTCCGGCAGCGGCACGGTCAGCGTCGCCCCCTGGTACCGGACCGGCTGGCGGGCCAGGGCCATCCGCACCACGGCGACGTAGTCCCGGGCCTGCGCCAACGGCCGTTCGAAGCGCAGCCCGTGCCAGCCCTCGACGAGCTGCGGGCCGGAGAAGCCGAGCCCGAGCCGGAACCGGCCGCCGGAGATCTGGTCGATCGTGGCGGCGGTCATCGCGGCGGCGACCGGCCGGCGGGCCGGCATCTGGAGGATCGCCGTCCCCAGCCGGATCCGGGTGGTCTGCCCGGCCAGCCAGGCCATCAGGCTGGCCGGGTCGGTGCCGTACGTCTCGGCCGCCCACACCGAGTGGTATCCGAGCCGCTCCGCCTCGCGCACCAGCGTCAGATGCTCGGCGGGGCTGAGCCCGGCCGAGCCCCAGTAGCTCAGGCTGTATCCGAGTCGCACGGGGGACCCTCCGGTCGGTGCAGCTGTTCGACGATGGTGGCGGCCAGCTCGGCGGGCGCGTCCTCGACCAGCCAGTGCGACGCGTCGAGGTCACGCAGCACGGGGCGGTGCCGGCTGTGCCGCCGCCAGCCCAGCAGACCGCCACGCGAGATCGACCGGTCGTGCCGGCCGTACAGGACGGTGACCGGGGTGTCCAGGGGCGGGCCGGCGACGTGGTGGTAGCCCGCCAGCAGGGCGAAGTCGGCCCGCAGCGCCGGCTCCAGCACCGGCCGCAGCTCGGTTCGGTCGGCCACCTCGGCCGGGATGCCGCCCTGCGCCACGAGCCGCTCCCAGAACAGCTCGGCGGGCAGGTGGTGCAGCCGGCGGGGCAGGACGGCGACGTCCGGCGCGGCGAACGAGCCGACCAGCAGGTGCGCCGGCGGGGCACCCCGCTCCCCCAGCCGCCGGCAGACCAGGTACGCCAGGAGCGCGCCGCTGCAGTAGCCGAACAGGGCGTACGGCGCGGGCACGGTCGCCACCAGCGCGGTGGCGAGATCGTCGACCATGCCGTCGAGGTCGGTCCGGGGCGGCTCGGCCAGGCGTGCCTGCCGGCCGGGCAGGTTCACCGACCACGGCTCGACCCCGGGCGGCAGCAGCGGGACGAGCCCGGCCAGCGACGCCGGGCCGCCGCCGGCGTGCGGGAACGCCACCACCCGTGCCGGCGGGCCGGCCGGGTCGTGGCCGCCGTCGGGCCGCAGTCTGACGTACCACTCGGTCACTCGTCACCGCCGCTGCTCGACCCGGCCAGGTACGCGGCCAGCTCGGCCGGGGTCGGATGGGTGAAGACCTCCGGAACCGCGACCGGGCGCCCGGCGACCTTCTCGACCTCGGTGACCAGCCGTGTGGCCAGGATGGAGTGTCCGCCGTTGAGGAAGAAGTTGTCGTGCGGGCCCAGCCCGGGCCGGCGCAGTGTCCGCCGCCACAGCTCGGTCAACGCCTCGACCAGCCCGGGGTCGCCGGCGGCCGGCGCGGCGGCGGTGCCGTCCTCCGCCGGCCCGTCCACGTCCAGGGTCCGCAGCGTACGGTGGTCGACCTTGCCGTTGGGCGTGGTCGGCAGCCGGTCGAGGACGACGATCCCGGACGGCACGGCGGCGTCGGGCAGGGTGGCCCGGGCGTGCCGCCACAGGCGTTCGCGGAGCCGGTTGCCGTCGGCGCCGGGCCGGGCCTGCACGAACGCCACCAGCCGGCCGTCGGTCTGGGGGTCGCCGACCAGGTCGACCGCGGCGAGCGCCACCTCGGGATGCTCGTGCAGCACCGCCTCGACCTCGTCGAGCTCGATGCGGTGTCCGCGCAGTTTCACCTGGCGGTCGGTGCGTCCGGCCAGCTCCAGCACGCCGTCGTGGCGCAGCCGGCCGATGTCGCCGGTGCGGTAGTAGCGGCCGTACCGCGGGTGGGTGCCGAACCGCTGCGCGGTCAGCTCGGGACGGTTCAGGTAGCCCGCGCTCACCCCGGCCCCGGCGATGCAGACCTCCCCGGGCAGGCCCGGCGGAAGTTCCACGCCCCGGGGGTCGGTGACGAAGACCTGCGTGTTGGCGACCGGCACGCCGATCGGGACCGGGTCGTCCGGGTCGTGGTCCAGTTCGGCGACGGTGGACCAGATCGTCGTCTCGGTGGGGCCGTACACGTTGTACACCCGGCCGCCCAGGGCCCGCAGCCGGCGGGCCAGCGCGGCCGGCATCGGTTCGCCGCCGCAGAGCAGGACGCGGCCGGTCAGCTCGTCGCCGGCGACGGGCGCGACGAGCCGCCACGCCGTCGGCGTCGCCTGGACCAGCGACACGTCCCAGCGGCGGACGAGGTCCAGCAGTGCCGCCGGCCGGAGCAGCGCGTCGTCCGGCGCGACGATGACGGACCCGCCGGTGAGCAGCGGCAACAGCAGTTCCAGGGCGGAGATGTCGAACGTGGGGGCCGTGGACCACAGCACCGCCCTGGCCGCGCCGGCCGGCAGCCGGTCGGCGAAGTCGCAGACCAGGTTCAGCAGGTTCCGGTGTGTGACGACGACCGCCTTGGGGCGGCCCGTGGAACCCGAGGTGAAGATGACGTACGCCGGGGTCTCCGGGTCGGTCGCCCGGTCGAGCAGCCCCCCGGTCGGCACCGGGTCGCCCTCCGGGTCCGGGTCGTGTCCCGGGTCCGGGTCGTGTCCCGGGTCCGGGTCGTGT
>CALGAM010000216.1 GCA_937951935.1 uncultured Micromonospora sp.
TTGACCAGGTAGTCGTCGGCGCCGGCGGTGAGCCCGTGGACCTTGTCCACGGTCAGCCCCTTGGCGGTCAGCATGATCACGGGCAGCGCGGAGGTGATCGGATTGGCCCGCAGCCGGCGGGTCAGCTCCAACCCGTCGAGGCGGGGCATCCGCAGGTCGATCACGGCCAGGTCGGGCCGGCGCTGCTCGATCACCTCCAGCGCCTCCTGACCGTCCCTGGCCTGCATCACGTCGAACCCGTGCAGCTTCAGGTTGAACGAGACGAACCGGACGATGTCCTCGTCATCGTCCACGACCAGGATCAGGTCGGGCCGGTCCTCGGCCCCCTCGACGCTCACGCCCGTGCCACGGCCCGCTCGGCGAGCCGTCGCAGCCGCGTCACCGCCGCGGCGGGATCCGCCGCACCATAGACCGCCGTACCGGCGACGAACGCGTCCGCGCCGGCCTCGGCCGCCTGCTCGATGGTCTCGGCCGCGATCCCGCCGTCGACCTCGATGCGCAGTTCGAGGTGACCCGCGTTGACGTGCCGACGGGCGGTGCGGACCTTGTCGAGCAGTTCGGGGATGAACCGCTGTCCCCCGAATCCCGCCTTGATTGTCATGATCAGCAATGTATCGAAGCTGGGCAACAGGTCGAGATACGGTTCGATCGGGGTGTCCCGGTCGATCGCCAGGCCAGCCTTCGCCCCGGCCGACCGCAGGTCCTTCGCCAACGCGACCGGGTCGTCACACGCCTCGGCGTGGAAGGTCACGTTGTACGCTCCCGCGTCGGCGTAGCTCGGCGCCCAGCGACGCGGATTCTCGATCATCAGGTGTACGTCGAACGGCAGCGACGTCGCGGCCAACAGGCTCTGCACCACCGGTAGCCCGATGGTGAGGTTCGGCACGAAGTGGTTGTCCATGACGTCGACGTGTAGCCAGTCCGCGACGGACTCGACCGCGTGGACCTCGTCGGCCAGCCGGGCGAAGTCGGCGGCGAGGATGCTGGGGGCGACGATCGGCGCGGGCACGTTCACCGCGCCAGTCTACGGACCCTGCGCGCTCTCGCAATCTCCGGATTCGCGCCCACCGGGACGCGTCATCCGCGCACCGGGTCCCCGCCGTGCCCCGGAGCCTCGAGAAAGTGCTCCAGGGTCAGCGGAAGGTCGCGCACCCGGATCCCCGTGGCGTGGTACGCGGCGTTGGCGATCGCCGCCGCGGTACCGACGATGCCCAGCTCGCCGATCCCCTTGGAACCCATCGGGTTGACGTACGGGTCGTGCTCGGGAAGCATGTGCACCTCGACCGAGCCGACGTCGGCGTTGGTCGCGATCTGGTACTCGGCGAGGTCGTGGTTGACCACGTGTCCGAAGCGGGGATCGACCACGGCCCGCTCGAACAGTGCCATCGACAGTCCCTGGACCATCCCGCCGAGCAGTTGGGAGCGGCCCGTCTTCGGATTGATGATCCGCCCGGCGGCGAAGACCCCGAGCAGCCGGGGCACCCGGATCTCCCCGGTCTCCTCGTGGACCCGCACCTCGGCGAACTGGGCGCCGAAGGCGTACATCGAGAAGCGCCCCGTCTGCGGGTTCTCCGGCATCCCGGCGCTCGCCTCGATCCCGGCCGGCGGCACGGTACCGCCGTACTCCTCGGCCAGCCGCATCCTCAGCCGGCGGGCCGCCTCCACCACCGCGGAGCCCCACGAGTTCATCCCCGTCGAACCGCCGGCCGACACCGCCTCCGGCAGCGCGGTGTCCCCGATGCGCAGCGTGACCCGGTCCATCGGCACCCCGAGCGCGTCCGCGGCGATCTGGGTCAGCGCCGTCCAGGTGCCGGTGCCCATGTCCGCCGCCCCGATCAGGACCTCGTACCGGCCGTCGGGGCCGAGCCGGATGGTGGCCGACGACCCCGGCAGCCGGTACACCGGGTAGACGGAGGCGGCGACCCCGGTCCCGACCAGCCATCCGGCGACCCGGCGCGCCCGCGGGGTCGGGTCGCGTCCCTCCCAGCCGAACCGCCGCGCGCCCTCACGGAGGCAGGCGACCAGGTTCCGGCTGGAGAACGGGCGGTCCTTCTCGGGGTCGAGCTCGGGTTCGTTGGCGATCCGGAACTCGACCGGATCCCGTCCGCAGGCGATCGCCATCTCGTCCATCGCCGACTCCAGCGCGTACATCCCGGGCGTCTCCCCCGGGGCACGCATGATCGTCGGTGGCGGGACGTCGAGCCGGACCGTGAAGTGCCGGGTCCGCCGGTGCGGGGCCGCGTACATCACCCGGGACGGGGTCGCCGTCTGCTCGGTGAACTCCTTGTTCCGGGCGGTCTGCTGCGCCGCCACGTGGGTGATCGCGACGAGCCGGCCGTCGCGGTCGGCGCCGAGCTGGATCCGCTGGATCGTCGGGGTGCGGTAGCCGACCTGGGAGAACATCTGCTGCCGGGTCAGGGCCAACCTCACCGGGCGACCGGGAACCGCCATCGCGGCCAGCACCGCGAGGCTGGTGTCGGCGTGCGCGTGCAGCTTCGAGCCGAAGGCGCCACCGACGTGCGGCGAGACGATCCGGATCCGCTCCGGGTCGAGCCCGAAGAGGGTGGCGATCACGGTACGCAGCCGGTGCACCCCCTGGCTGCCGACGTGGAGCGTCAGGTGGCCGTCGGCCCACAGCGCGACCGTCGAGTGCGTCTCGATCGGGTTGTGGTGGTAGCGCGGCGTGGTGTAGACCGCCTCGTGGCGTACCGCCGCGGTGGCCAGCGCCGCCTCCGGGTCGCCACGTTCGGTCTCCGACGGGAACCCGCCGTTGGTGGTCTCCGGAACGTACCGGTCGGGGTGGTCGAGACGCAGCTCGACGTCGTGCGGCACCGACCGGTACGCGATGCGGACCAGGGCGGCCGCGTGTCGGGCGATCTCCGAGGTCTCGGCGACCACCGCGCCGACACACTGGCCCCGAAAGGTCACCTCGTCGGTCTGCAGGATGGCGATCTCCGGGTCGTCGGTGGAGGCGACCCGGGCCGCGTTGCGGTGCGTCAGCACCGCCAGCACCCCGGGCAGCGCCCGCGCCTCCTCGTCGTCGACGTCCACGATCCGTCCGGCCGCGACGGTGGACTGCAGGGGGTAGACGTACGCCGGGTCGTGCACCGGCTGTTCGAACGCGTACCGGGCCGTGCCGGTGACCTTCTCCGGGCCGTCGAGCCGGTCCAGCGGAGTGCCGATGGCCCGTACCGCCAGGGTCATGTCATCCCCTCTCCAACCGGACGTTCCACCACAAGCTAGCCGGACAGGTGCCGGGAGTGGGGGGGCTTCGCGTGTTTCGGCGACGGCGTACGGGACGGTCGCGATCCGGTCCGCGAAAGGGTACGGGGATCGGGCGGTCAGGTCCGGCGCAGCACGGCGAGGAACATCGCGTCGGTGCCGTGCCGGTGCGGCCACAGCTGCACGGTCGGGCCGTCGCCGAGGCCGGGCATGCCGGCCGGCAGCAGCGGCCGGGCGTCGACGAAGTCGACCGGCACCTCGCAGCGGCGGGCCGCCTCGGTCACCGAGACGTGGGTCTCCACCACGTGCGGCGAGCAGGTGACGTAGGCGACCACCCCGCCGGGGCGGACCGCGCGGAGCGCGGCGCCGAGCAGTTCCCGCTGCAGCCGGGTCAGGGCCGGCAGGTCGGAGGGCCGCCGGCGCCACCGGGACTCCGGGCGGCGCCGCAGCGCGCCGAGCCCGGTACACGGCGCGTCGACCAGCACCCGGTCGAAGGACGCCGCGGGAAGGTCGGGGTCGCGGCCGACGGCACGCCCGTCCGTGGTCAGCACGGTGACCGGCAGCCCGCGGACCGCCTGGGCGACCAGCCGGGCGCGATGCTCGGCGACCTCCACGGCGGTCAGCGTCGCGCCGCGCTGCGCGGCCAGCGCACCGAGCAGTCCCGCCTTCCCACCGGGCCCGGCGCACAGGTCGAGCCAGCGGGTGTCGGATCCGTCCAGCCCGGCGGCGGTCAGCGCGGCGGCGACGAGCTGGGACCCCTCGTCCTGGACGTGGGCCCGACCCTCGGCCACCGGCGCCAGGTCGCCCGGGGAGCCGCCGCCGGAGAGGTAGACCGCGTACGGCGAGAAGGCGCCGGGCGCGCCGCCGACCTCGTCGGCCACCTCGACCGGGTCGGCCAGCCCCGGACGGACGCACAGGTGCACCGGCGGGCGCTGGTTGTCCTCGTGCAGCAGGCGGGCCGTCTCCGCCAGGTCCCCGCCGAGCGCCTCCGCGAACGCCCGCACGATCCACTCGGGGTGGCTGTGGGTGAGGGCCAGGTGCCCGATCGGGTCGGTGTCGAACGCCGGGGCCAGCTCGGCCAGCCAGGTCTGCGCGTCCTTGCCGGCGACGCCACGCAGCACGGCGTTGGCGAACCCGGCCGCCTCCGGGCGCAGCGCGCGTACCAGGTCGACGGTCGAGGAGACCGCGGCGTGCGCCGGCACCCGGGTGTAGAGCAGCTGGTAGGCGCCCAGTCGCAGGGCGTCCCGGGGCTGCGGGTCGATCCGGTCGACGTCCCGGCCCGCGACGGCGGCGAGGACCGCGTCGAGGGTGCCGCGCAGCCGGAGCGTGCCGTAGGCCAGCTCGGTCGCGAACGCGGCGTCGCGGCCCCGCAACCGCCGGTCGCGCAGGATGGCGGGGAGGACCAGGTTGGCGTACGCGTCGTCGCGGTGCACCGCCTCGACCGCCTCGTACGCGGCCAGCCGGGGCGCATCCACGGCCGTTTGGGTGGACCGAACCGGACCACCCCGGTCACCCACCGCGCGGCCGGTGCCGCCACGACCCCGCTCGCGACGGTCGGGACCACCCCGTTCGTGACGGTCATGCCGCCGCCCGGGCCGCTGCAGGCCCCGGCCCGTGCCTCCTCCCCCACGGGGCCGGCCACCGCCGGCGGTCACCCGAACCGCTCCCCGGCCGCCACCCGGACCCCCCGGGCCCAGTCCGGTGCCGGCATCGCCTTCTTGCCGGCGGCCCGGACCTCACCGAGGGCCACCGGCGTCGTCGCCGTACCCACCAGGACCCGGTTCCGCTCGACCAGCAGCTCGCCGGGCTCGAGCTCGGGTCCGTCGGTGACCGGTCGCACCGGGCCGAGCTTGATTCGGGCACCGCGGAACTCGGTCCAGGCACCCGGGGCCGGCGTGGTCGCGCGGATCCGCCGGTCCACCGCGAAGGCCGGCTCCGACCAGCGCACCCGGCCGTCCTCGACGGTCAGCTTCGGCGCCAGCGACACCCCCTCGGCGGGCTGCGGTACGGCCCGGGCGGTACCCTGCTCGATCCCGTCGAGGACGGCGACCAGGAGCCCCGCACCGGCGACGGCGAGGCGCTCCAGCAGGTCCCCGGCGGTGTCGGTGGGGCGGATCTGTTCGGTCAGTGTGCCGAAGACCGGGCCGGTGTCGAGCCCCTCCTCCAGCCGGAAGACGCTGGCCCCGGTGATCGGGTCACCGTGCAGCACCGCGTGTTGCACGGGCGCGGCGCCCCGCCAGGCGGGCAGCAGCGAGAAGTGGAGATTGACCCACCCGTGGGCGGGAATCTCCAGCGCCTCCGGGGGGACCAGGGCACCGTAGGCGACCACCGGTACGCAGTCCGGCGCGAGTTTCCGCAGCCGGTCGAGAAACTCCGGTTCCCGGGGTCGGGCCGGGGTCAGCACCTCGATGCCCCGCTCGTCCGCCCAGGCCCCGACCGGGGACCGGGTCAGCCCTCTCCCCCGACCCGCGGGCGCGTCGGGCCGGGTCACCACGGCCAGCAGCTCGTGCGACGAGGCGGCGATCGCGTCCAGGGCGGGCAGGGCGACGGCCGGGGTACCGGCGAAGATCAAGCGCACCGGCGGATCACCGGCCCAGGCCGAACGGGTCCGCCGAACGGTCCGCGGCCGTGAGCCGCCCCGCCGGTGAGGAACGCCGCCCGGTGAGCGGGCCGTGCGGGCTCACCTTGATCACGGGCGGGTTGGACTCGTCGTACCAGTCGGCCTGCCGGATGGCCCGCATCGCCTCCTTGCGCGCCTCGGGGTCCAGCCGGTCGATGAAGAGTACCCCGTCTAGGTGGTCCGTCTCGTGCTGGAGGCAACGGGCCATCAGGCCGGTACCGACGATCTGGACCGGGTCGCCGTACTCGGAGAAGCCCTTGGCGATCACGTTGAGCCGGCGCTTGGTGTCGAAGTAGAGACCGGGAATGGACAGGCATCCCTCCTGGCCGTCCTGTTCCTCCTCGTCGGGGAAGTCCAGGACCGGGTTGACCAGGTGCCCCTGCACGCCGTCGACGTCGAACGTGAAGACCCGCAGACCCACTCCGAGCTGCGGCGCGGCGAGGCCGGCACCGTTCTGCTCGCGCATGGTGTCGGTCAGGTCGGCGACCAGTTTGCGCAGCTCGGCATCGAAGTCGACCACCGGTTCGGCCGGGGTGCGCAGCACTGGGTCGCCGAACAGACGGATGGGCTGGACGGTCACGCGGGGTGGCTCCTTCGGAACGGGCGGGCTGGGTCGGCGGTGCCGTACCCAAGTCTACGGACGTACCGGCGGCGAAACCGCCAGGGCGGGACGGACCGACCGGCGGGTCACGTTGTTCGGTGGCGCCGGTCGGCGCGGGCCGGTGGCCCCGTCACAGGTGCGGATTCCGGGGTGACTACGCCGGCGGGCGGCCGGACTCGCCGGCCAGCACCGTGTCGGTGCGGTCCAGGATGTGCTCCGGAATGGGCAGCTGCGTGCCGTGCGCGGCGTCCCAGTCGTAGATCGTGCTCAGCCCGACCTCGGCCCGGAAGTACTCGATCGCGCTGAGCCCGCCGGCCACCGGCTCGTCGCCCTCGGCGACCAGACGGCCGGGGACCAGGGTGAAACCGTTGCGCAGCGCCGCGCTGAGCCGCCGGTGGCCGTCGACCACGAAGAACCGCTCCCCGGTGTACCCGATCTGCAGCGGCTCCAGCGCCCGCCCGCCAGCCTGTCCGACGCGCTCGACGAGGTCGTCCGCGTCCCACAGACCGCGCAGGGACCGGATCTCCACGGTCGGGTAGATCCGGGCCGGGTCGAGCAGCAGCAGCGGCGGCGACTCGCGGAGGATCTCCTGACCCAGCGAGCCCTGGTAGACGGCCATGACGTGCTCCACCACCTCCTCGGCGGAGGCTCGGGTGGTGTCGCAGATCAGGTCGTAGTTGCGCAGCCTGGCCTTGTCGACGCCGTAGCGGACGAGAAAGCGGTTCCGCTCGCTGTCGCTGCGCTCCCGCAGTTTGGCCTTCGCCTCCTCGATCGAGGAGTAGCTCTCGGCCGGCCCGGAGGGCCGGGCGAGCACGCGGCGTGCCGCCTCGGTCGGCTCGGCGATCATGTGGACCTTGAGCGCGTTCTTGAAGAAGTGCCAGGCCAACCGGCTGTCGACGATGAGCTGCTCGCCGGAGGCGGCGATCTCCTGCTGAAGCTGGTCGACGTAGCCGTCGACCGCCTGGTCCAGCTCGGCGTGCAGGTTGAGCTGGAGCGCGGTCATCTGCCGCTGTCGCGCCATCTCCCGGTAGAGATCTCCGACGCTGACCCGCCGCAGCCCCAACCGCTTGGAGAGTTCGATCGACACGGTGCTCTTGCCGCTACCAAGATCGCCGTTGAAGACGATCGACTGACGACCGGTCACGACCTACCCACTCCTGATCCCGGAAATTGTCAAGATCAATAGTATGAGCGCCGAACCGGCGCAATTACTCTCCGTCACGCCATCCGCGTTGTCATGAGGGGGCGATGGTATCACCCGAATCCTTCCCACCCGGTCGGACACCACGTCCGTCACACGTATCGGATACCCCGTCCCGCGGCAGCAAATAACACGTTGGGTAAAAGAACTCTCGCGACATGTAATCGAATGTCCCAACACCCGAGGCAGTGCGCCGAAAGGGCACCCCGTCAGCGGACGGCCCGGAGTCGGCGGACGGGTCGAACACCCCGGAACCGGCCGGGCGGGAGCGGCGGTGGGAAACGCCGCGCGGGGGTCGCGGTGTGTGGAACGGGGTGCGAAACACCCCGGACCGACAGACGTCGGATGACGCCGCCGCGGGCGCCACCCGCCCGGCATCCGCCGGAGGTCCCCGCAGGCCGGCGGCGCTCAGAAGAGGTCGGGCGGGTCGATCTGGACGCGTACCGGTTGGGCGGCCCGCCGGGCGGTCCGGACCCCCGCCGCGGCGTGCAGCGCGGCGGCGAGGGCGGCAGCCCGGGACCGGGACACCCGGATCAGCATCCGTTCCTGCCCCTCACCGGCCGGCACCGGGCCGAGAAGCTCGGCGCCCTCGGGTAGCCGCGCCGCCGCCAGCAGGTCCGCCACCGCCGCCGCGGTACCGGTCACGCTCGCCATCCGGGCCGCCGGCGGGAACCGCAGGTCACGCCGTTCGGCCAACTCCCGGCCGGCGAACCACGCCGGATCCCAGCGCAGCAGCGCCTGCACCGGCGCCAGCGCGCCGTCGGCGACCACCACGACCCGGCCGCCCGCCGAGGCCGGGCGGGCCAGCGCCGCCGCCGCCAGCCACCGCCGCAGCGCCTCCTCCGCCGCCCGCAGGTCGGCGCGGGTGAGCAGCGCCCACGTGTCCAGGAGCAGCACGGCACCGTAGCCGCCGTCGGCGACCGGTTCGGCGCCGGGTGTCGCGATCACCAGCGCCGGGCCCGCCGGTACGCGGGCCAGCACCTCGTCCCGTCCCGAGGTCCGCACCGGCACGCCGGGGAACGCCCGTCCGAGCTCCTCGGCGGTGCGGCGTGCGCCGACCACCGCCGCCCGCAGCCGCCGACCACCGCAGGCGCGGCAGGCGTGTCCGACGGCGATCCGGGCGCACCACCGGCAGGTGGGGCTGGCGGTCGCCGACCGGAGCCCGAGCGGACCGGAGCAGTGCGGGCAGCGGGCCGGAGCCCGGCAGTCGGCACAGGCCACCGCCGGCAGGTAACCCCGGCGGGGCACCTGGACCAGCACCGGCGTCTCCGCCCGCAGCGCCGCCCGAGCGGCCTGGAAGGCCAGGTCGGGCAGCCGGGCCGAGGCGGCGGCGGGGTCCCGGGCGAGCTGCGCGTCCTCACCGGTCGGCATCACCCGCGGCATCCGCGACCGCAGGATGGACCGGTCGGCGACGATCTCCCGGGCCCATCCGGTCTCCACCAGCAACTGCCCCTCGACACTGCGGGCGTAGCCGGCCACGAGCGCGGCGGCGCCGCCGAGCTGGGCCCGGGTGAGCAGCACCTCCCGGGCGTGCGGGTACGGCGCCCGGGGCTCGGCGTGCAGGTCGTCGCCGTCGTCCCAGATCGCGACCAGTCCCAGGTTCGCCACCGGCGCGAACATCGCCGCCCGGGTGCCGGCCACCACCGGCACCTGCCCGCGGGCCGCGGCCAGGAAGGCCCGGTACCGCCGGGCCGGGCCGAGCGCGGCCGAGAGCGTGACGTGCCGACCGGCACCCAGGATCCGGGCCAGCGCGGCGTCGAGCCGGTCGAGGTCACGGGCGTCGGCCACCACCGCGACCACCCCGCGCCCGCTGCGCACGGTCGCCGCCGCGGCCTCCGCGAACCGGGCCGCCCAGTCCTCACCCGGCAGCGCCGCCCAGACCGCCCGGGGAGCACGGCCGTCGGCGAGGGCCCGCAGGAACCCCGGGCCGGCCGGATAGCGCCGCCAGCCCGACCCGGCCGCGCCGTCGGCGGCCGCGGCCGGGCCGGCCTCCGTCGCGGTTCCGCCCGCGCCCGTCGCCGCCCCGGTGGTCCGCGTCGGCTCGCCGGGCGGCGCGGACTCACGCTCGACCCGGGCGTGGCGGGGTGGAACCGCCAACCGCAGCACGTCGCAGAGGTTGCCGGCGTACCGGTCGGCGACCGCCCGGGCCAGCCGGGCGATCTCAGGGGTCAGGACCGGCTCGGGCGACACCAGCCGGTCCAGGTAGCTCAGCCGGCCGTCGTGCCCGGAGAGCGCGGCACGCTCGATGATCCAACCGTCGACCAGCTGGTTGGCGAACCGCACCCGCACCCGGGTGCCGGGCCGGGCCTGGTCGGCCAGCTCCGCCGGCACCAGGTAGTCGAAGAGCCGGTCCAGGTGGGCCAGCGGCACGTCCACACAGACGCGAGCGACCGGCAGCCCGGGTGCGGGCTGCCGGCCGCTGCGCGTACCGCTGCTCAGGCTCCCGCAGCCGACTTGAGGTCGGCGGCGCGGTCGGTGTTCTCCCAGGTCAGGTCCGGCAGCTCGCGACCGAAGTGGCCGTACGCCGCGGTCTGCTGGTAGATCGGGCGAAGCAGGTTCAGGTCCCGGATGATCGCGGCCGGCCGTAGGTCGAAGACCTCGCGCACGGCGCGCTCGATGCGCTCCAGCGCCACGTTCTCGGTGCCGAACGTCTCGATGTAGAGGCTGACCGGGTGCGCCTTGCCGATCGCGTACGCCACCTGGACCTCGCAGCGCTCGGCGAGCCCGGCCGCGACCACGTTCTTCGCCACCCAGCGCATCGCGTACGCCGCCGAGCGGTCCACCTTCGAGGGGTCCTTGCCCGAGAAGGCGCCGCCGCCGTGCCGGGCGTAGCCGCCGTACGTGTCAACGATGATCTTGCGACCGGTCAGCCCGGCGTCGCCCATCGGCCCGCCGATCTCGAACCGGCCGGTCGGGTTCACCAGCAGTCGGTAGTTGTCGACCTCCAGGCCGAGCCCTTCCAGCTCCGGTTCGATGACGTGCTCCCGGATGTCCGGGGTGAGCAGCGACTCCAGGGAGATGTCGGCGGCGTGCTGGCTGGAGACGACGACGGTGTCCAGCCGGACCGGCCGCAGGCCGTCGTACTCGATGGTGACCTGGGTCTTGCCGTCCGGCCGCAGGTACGGGATCGTGCCGTCCTTGCGGACCGCGGCCAGGCGGCGGGCCAGCCGATGCGCCAGCGCGATCGGCAGCGGCATCAGCTCGGGCGTCTCCGAGCAGGCGAACCCGAACATCATGCCCTGGTCGCCGGCGCCCTGCGCGTCCAGCGCGCTCTCCGACTCGCCGGAGCGCAACTCCAGCGCGCTGTCCACCCCCTGGGCGATGTCCGGGGACTGGGAGCCGATGGAGACGCTGACACCGCACGAGGCACCGTCGAAGCCCTTCTTCGACGAGTCGTAGCCGATCCGGAGGATCGTGTCCCGCACGATCGTCGGGATGTCGGCATACGCCTTCGTGGTCACCTCACCTGCCACGTGCACTTGGCCGGTCGTGATGAGCGTTTCGACCGCGACCCGACTCCGCGGGTCCTGGTCCAACAGCGCGTCGAGGATCCCGTCGCTGATCTGGTCAGCGATCTTGTCCGGGTGGCCTTCCGTGACCGACTCGGATGTGAACAAGCGGCGTACCACGGTGCTCCTAAGGTGTCGAGTACACGTTGCGCGGCAGTCTAGTCATCCGCCGCCTCGCCCAGCTCCTTTACAGAGTGGCACCGGCTGATGACATTCTGGCTAAACGCGTTGTTACCAGATCCCAGACGGCGTCGGCGAGATCTTCCTTGGATTGCTCGGAAAACGCGGTCGCCGAACCGTCCGCACCGAGCACAACGGCGGTGTTCGTGTCGGCGCCGAAGACCCGGCCCTGCGCGACGTTGTTAACGACGATCAGGTCGGCCTTCTTACGGACCAGCTTGGCCCGGGCGTTGGCCTCGGCGTCACTGGTCTCGGCGGCGAAGACGACCAGGACCTGTCCCGGCCGCCGGCGCTCGCCGAGTTCGGCGGCGATGTCGGGGTTGGCGACCAGCTCGACGCTGAGCGTGTCCCCGCGCTCCGACTTCTTGATCTTATCGGAGGCGTACGTCGCCGGACGGAAGTCCGCGGGGGCCGCCGCCATCACCACCACGTCGGCCGACTCGGCTGCCCGCAGGGTGGCCGTGCGGAGCTCCTCGGTGGTGCCGACCCGGACCAGCTCCACGCCGGCCGGGTCGGGCAGCGTCACGTTGGCCGCGATCAGGGTGACCCGGGCGCCCCGGGCCACCGCCGTGCGGGCGAACGCGTAGCCCTGCTTGCCCGAGGAGCGGTTGCCGATGAACCGCACCGGGTCGAGCGGTTCCCGGGTCCCGCCGGCGGTGACCACGACCCGTCGTCCGGCCAGGTCACGCGGGGCGTCGACGCCCCGGGCCAGGACCCGGCGGGCGACGGCGAAGATCTCGGCCGGGTCGGGCAGCCGGCCCTTGCCGGTGTCCGCCCCGGTCAACCGGCCGACCGCCGGGTCGAGCACCAGCACCCCGCGCCGACGCAGCGTCGCCACGTTCTCGACGGTCGCCGGATGCTCCCACATCTCGGTGTGCATCGCCGGCGCGAGCAACACCGGACACCGTGCGGTCAGCAGGGTGTTGGTCAACAGGTCGTCGGCGAGGCCGTGGGCCGCCTTGGCCAGCAGGTCGGCGGTGGCCGGGGCGACGACCACCAGATCGGCGTTCTGGCCGAGCCTGACGTGCGGGACCTCGTGGACGTCGGCCCAGACGTCGTCGGCCACCGGCTGGCCGCTCAGGGCGGCCCAGGTCGGGGCGCCGACGAACCGCAGCGCGGCGGCGGTCGGAACGACCCGGACCTGGTGCCCCGACTCGGTGAACAGGCGCAGCAGTTCACATGCCTTGTAGGCGGCGATCCCCCCACCGACTCCGAGTACGACCGCGGTCATGGACGGGGACGGCCGTGGCTACGGCTGGTCGGTCGGCTCTGCGGTGAGCAGACCCGCGTTGATCTCCCGCAGCGCGATCGAGAGCGGCTTCTCCTGCGGCGTGGTCTCCACCAGCGGGCCGACGTACTCCAGCAGACCCTCGCCGAGCTGGCTGTAGTAGGCGTTGACCTGGCGGGCCCGCTTGGCAGCGAAGATCACCAGAGCGTACTTGGATGAGGTCTTCTCGAGCAGCTCGTCGATCGGCGGGTTGGTGATGCCTTCGGGACTGGCGATGGATCCCACGGGTGTCAACCTCTGTGTCTGCGCGACCGCCGGCGGCGGTCGGGTCGGAACCGATACTCTCCCCGCGTCACCTCGACGCCAAGGAGCACGAACTGATCAAGCCTACCAGCTCGTCCGCGGCCCGCTCGGCGACGTCGTTGACAACCGTCGCGTCGAATTCCGGACCGACGGCCGGCGGAGCGGCGGCGTGAGCGCCACCGCCCGGCGGGGCGAGGTACACCAGGCGTGCCCGCGGCATCGCCGCGCGCACCTGCCGGGCGCCCCTGAGGTCGATCGTCACCAACACCGGCTGACCGGCCCGGAGCCGGACCCGCACCGGCTCACGAGGCGTCCCGTAACGGTGGGCGCCAATGTTCGACCACTCCAGCAACTGTCCGGCGTGGAGCAGCCGGTCGAATTCCGCCCGGTCGACGAAATGGTAGTGCACACCGTCGACCTCGGGGTTCCGGCGGGGGCGGGTGGTCAGCGGGACCACACGCCACAGCCACGGCGCCCTGGCCCGGACGAGTTCTGTCACGTGGTCCTTGCCGGCCCCGGAGGGGCCGGCAAGGACCGTGAGACGAGCCGCGTGGCAGGGCTCGTCATGCGTACCCACTGCTTGTTTCTACACGGCGGGTGAAACTAGTTCGCCGAGAACTCCCCAAGCAGTGCCTTGCGCTGCTGCTCGCCAAGGCCGCGGAGGCGACGGCTGTCGGCGATCTTGAGCTTCTCCATGATCTGGGTAGCCCGGATCTTGCCGATTCCCGGCATCGCCTGAAGGACGGCGGAGACCTTCAGCTTGCCGACGACATCGTCCGCCTCAGCCCGCTCCAGGACAGCGGCGAGGGTGGTCTTGCCCTGCTTCAGCTCTTCCTTGAGCTTGGCACGGGCTTTGCGGATCTCCGCAGCCTTTTCCAGCGCGGCGGCGCGCTGCTCGGGGCTCAGTTGGGGGAGCGGCACCAGTTCTCCTCAGGTCCCTATCGCGACGGGCGGAACACACCCGCCGCATCTGCGAAACGTGGTACGCCGGGCAACCAAAGGGGTTCATGGTTCCCAGCGCGGGGAAAACTAGCGGTCAACGGAGCTTTCGGCAACGTGGGCACGCCATGATCATGTCAGGGTGACCGCGAGATCACTGATCGCCGGTCGCCAACGCGGCCCGACACTCGGTCAACGCGCGGTCCACCGCGGCCCGCAGCGCGGCCGGGTCGGGGCCCGCGCCGAGCACCTCGCGGGAGTACGACGGAAGCACCGCGCCGAGCGCGTCACCGAAGACCGTACGCAGGTCGGCGGGGCGCCCACCCTGGGCGCCGAGCCCCGGGGCGAGGAGCGGACCGTTCACCTTGGACAGGTCGTGGCCGGTCGGGCCGACGGTCGCCCCGACCACCAAGCCGAAGCTGCCCAGCGGCTCCGCACCCGCGTTGAGCTGGGCAATCTCGTCGATGATGGCCTGCGCCACGGTCCGCCCGTCCGCGCCACGGGCACGCTGCACACCCGCCCCCTCCGGGTTCGAGGTGAGCGCCAGGACGAAGACCCCACCGCCGTGCGCCCGCGCCTTGTCGAACATCGGCGCGAGCGCGCCGACCCCCAGGAACGGGCTCGCGGTGACGGCGTCGACATACACCGGGCTGGATGGGTCGAGGTACGCGTCCGCGTACGCCGCGACGGTGGAGCCGATGTCGCCACGCTTGACGTCCAGCAGGACGAGCGCGCCCATGCCCCGCAACTGTCGGATAATTGACTCAAGCACCGCGAGTCCCCGGGACCCGAATCGCTCGAAGAATGCCGACTGCGGCTTGAACACCGCGACCCGGTCGCCGAGGGCGTCGACCACGGTCTGACTGAACCGGGTCAGCCCGGCGAGGTCGTCGGAGAGGCCCCATCGGAGCAGCAGGGCGGGGTGGGGGTCGATCCCCACGCAGAGCGGACCGCGGTCCGCCGTGGCCCGGATCAGCCGGCTGCCGAAGGTCTCCATGCGCTTCCTCCTCCCCGGACCGCCGTCGGCGGCCCGACACCTTCCGTCGCGGACCGGCGCCGGCCCGTCCGGCACGGCGCGCGGCTCAGCCCGCCGCCACCGCGGCGGCGATCGCCGTGCAGATCCGGGCGAGGTCCGCGTCATCGGTGACGTACGGCGGCATCGTGTAGACGAGATCCCGGAACGGCCGCAGCCACACGCCGTGCGCCACGGCGGCCTCGGTCGCCGCCGCCACGTCGACGTCGTGGTCGAGCTGCACCACGCCGATCGCGCCGAGCACCCGGACGTCGGCGACCCCGGGCGCGCCCCGCAGAGGCGCCAGACCGGCCGTCAACCCCGCCTCCAGTCTCGCCACCTCTCCCCGCCAGTTTCCGGCCCGCAGCAGCCCGATGGAGGCGTTTGCGACCGCACAGGCGATCGGGTTGCCCATGAACGTCGGGCCGTGCGCGAGAACCCCGGTGGCGGAGATGCCGTCCGCGACCTCCGGCGTGCAGAGGGCGGCCGCCAGGCTCAGGTAGCCACCGGTGAGCGCCTTGCCGAGGCACATGACGTCCGGGGTGACCCCGGCGTGCTCGGCCGCGAAGAGCGCGCCGGTGCGGCCGAACCCGGTGGCGATCTCGTCGAAGATCAGCAGGATGTCGTGCTCCCGGGTCACCTCCCGGAGCACCCGCAGGTATCCCGGGTTGTGGAACCGCATCCCGCCGGCGCCCTGCGCCACCGGCTCGACGATCACCGCGGCGACGTCGTCGGCGTGCCGACGCACCGCGTCCGCCAGCGTCGCCGCGTACGCCTCGTCCAGCGGTGTGTCGAAACCGGACGGTGGCGCCTCCGCGAAGACCTGCCGGGGCAGCACGCCCCGCCACAGCGCGTGCATGCCGCCGACCGGGTCGCAGACGCTCATCGGGTGGAACGTGTCACCGTGGTAGCCGCCCCGCCAGGTGGCCAACCGCCGCCGCCGCGGGCGGCCCCGGCCACGCTGGTACTGCAGGGCCATCTTCACCGCCACCTCGACCGACACCGAGCCGGAGTCGCACAGGAAGACGTGCTCCAGACCGGGCGGGGTCAGCTCGACCAGGGTCCTGGCCAACCGGACGGCCGGCTCGTGGGTGAGCCCGCCGAACATCACGTGGCTCATCCGGCCGAGCTGGTCGGTGACCGCGGCGTCCAGCACCGGGTGCCGGTACCCGTGGATCGCCGCCCACCACGACGACATGCCGTCGACGAGTTCCCGGCCGTCGGCCAGGCGCAGCCGCACCCCGGAGGCGCTGGCGACCACGTACGGGTCGGTGCGGGCCGGCATCGGGGCGTACGGGTGCCAGACGTGCGCCCGGTCGACCGCGACGATCTCCTCCGGTGTCAGGCCGGCCCTCCGGTCGGAAACGACCGCCTCCGCAGGCATCCCCTCCCCCTCTCGCCGTCTCAGCCCCGGGCCGCCCGCGCCACCGCCCGGACCAGGCCCGGTCCGCGGTAGACGAACCCGGTGTAGAGCTGCACCAGGCTGGCCCCGGCGTCCAGCAGCGCGGTGCCGTCGGCCGGATCGAGGATGCCGCCGACGCCGATCACCGGCAGCCTGCCGCCGGTCTCGCGGTGCACGAACGCGACCACCTGCCGGGCCCGCGCGGCCAACGGCCGGCCGGAGAGCCCCCCGGCCTCGGCGGCCCGGGGCCGGTCGGCCGGAGCCAGGCCGTCCCGGCCCAGCGTGGTGTTGGTGGCGATCACCCCCGCCGCGCCCCGGTCCAGGCAGACCTGGAGCACCTCGGCGATCGCCGCGTCGGTCAGGTCCGGTGCGATCTTGACCAGGATCGGCTTCTCCCCCACCAGGGCGGCCAGCAGCGCGTCCAGGTGCCCGCGGTCCTGCAGCCTCCGCAGGCCCGGGGTGTTCGGCGACGAGACGTTGACGGCGAAGTAGTCGCCGTACGGCAGCAGCATCCGGTAGGAGGCGAGGTAGTCCTCCACCGCGGCGTCCAGCGGGGTGACCTTGGACTTGCCCAGCGAGATCCCGAGCGGAACGCCCAGCGGACGCCTCAGCTCCGCCAGCCGGGCGGCCAACGCCGCCGCGCCGGCGTTGTTGAACCCCATCCGGTTGATCACGGCCTGGCTGTCGGGCAGCCGGAACAACCGGGGCCGGGGGTTGCCCGGCTGGGCGTGCGCGGTCACCGTACCGACCTCGACGAACCCGAAGCCCAGCGCCGGCCAGACCGGCAGGGCCCGCCCGTCCTTGTCCATCCCGGCGGCCAGCCCGACCGGGTTGGGGAACTCGACGCCGAAGACGGTACGCGGCGCCGACACCGCGTACCGGGCCCGCAGCACGGCCAGCAGCGCCGGCCACCGTGCCAGGCCGGCGAGCCGGCGCAGCGTCCACTCGTGCGCCGTCTCGGGGTCCCCACCCCCGATCCGGAACAGCGCCGGCCGCACCAGCCGGTCGAACAGGGGCGTCGGGGCGCCGGAGGGCCGCCCGGGGGCGGTCGCGGGCGCGGTCACTCGCCCGCCCGCAGGGCGGCGTGCAGTTCCTGCAGCGGGCGGACCGTCATGTCGCCACGGATCAGCGCCTCGATCCCCATCACCGCCGCCGCCGCGCCGGGCACGGTGGTGATGCAGGGGACGTCGGCACCGACCGCCGCGCTGCGGATCTCGTACCCGTCGGAGCGGGCGCTCGCCCCGGAGCCCTGCGGGGTGTTGATCACCAGGGCGACCTCCCCCGCCGAGATCAGCGACACCGCGTCCGGTCCCTCGCCGTCCTCCTCGTAGTGCTTGCGGATCAGCTCGCAGCAGATGCCGTACCGGCGTAGCACCTCGCCGGTGCCGACGGTGGCGACGATCTCGAACCCGAGGTCGGCGAGGCGCTTGACCGGAAAGATCATGCCGCGCTTGTCCCGGTTGGCGACGGACACGAAGACCTTGCCCCGGGTCGGCAGCGAGCCGTAGACCGCGGCCTGCGACTTGGCGAAGGCGTGCCCGAAGGCGGTGTCGATCCCCATCACCTCGCCGGTCGACTTCATCTCCGGCCCGAGCAGCGCGTCGATGCCCTTGCCCGCCGGGGTGCGGAACCGCTTGAACGGCAGGACCGCCTCCTTCACCGCGACCGGCGCGTCCGCCGGCAGCGTGCCGCCGTCCCCGCTCCGCGGCAGCATCCCCTCGGCCCGCAGTTCCGCGATGGTGGCCCCGAGCATGATCCGGGCCGCCGCCTTGGCCAGCGGCACCGCGGTCGCCTTGGAGACGAACGGCACGGTCCGGGAGGCCCGGGGATTCGCCTCCAGCACGTAGAGGGTGTCGTCCTTGAGCGCGTACTGGACGTTGAGCAGGCCCCGGACCCCGATGCCCCGGGCGATCGCCTCGGTGTAGCGGCGGACCGCCGCCAGGTGGGAGCTGGCGAGGGTGATCGGCGGCAGCGCGCAGGAGGAGTCTCCGGAGTGGATCCCGGCCTCCTCGATGTGCTCCATCACCCCGCCGAGGTACACCTCGCCCTCGGCGTCGCAGAGGGCGTCCACGTCGATCTCGATCGCGTCGTCGAGGAACCGGTCGACCAGCACCGGGTGGTCCGGGGAGATGTCGGTGGCCCGGCCGATGTAGTCGCGCAACGTCGCGTCGTCGTAGACGATCTCCATGCCCCGACCGCCGAGCACGTACGACGGCCTGACCAGCACCGGATAGCCGATCTCCGTCGCGATCGCGCGCGCCTCGTCGAACGAGGTGGCGGTGCCGTGTGCCGGGGAACGCAACCCGGCGGCGTCGAGCAGGGCGCCGAAGGCCCCCCGGTCCTCGGCCAGGTGGATCGACTCCGGCGACGTGCCGACGATCGGCACCCCGGCGTCCTTGAGCCGCTGCGCCAGCCCCAGCGGGGTCTGCCCGCCGAGCTGGACGACCACCCCGACCACGCCGGGGCCGCCGGCCGCCCTGCCGGAGCTGTCCTCGGCGTGCCAGACCTCCAGGACGTCCTCGAAGGTCAGCGGCTCGAAGTAGAGCCGGTCGGCGGTGTCGTAGTCGGTGGAGACCGTCTCCGGGTTGCAGTTGACCATCACGGTCTCGTAGCCGGCCTCGCGCAGCGCCATCACCGCGTGCACGCAGGAGTAGTCGAACTCGATCCCCTGCCCGATGCGGTTCGGTCCGGAGCCGAGGATCAGCACCTTCGGCCGCGCCGACGGGCTCACCTCCGACTCCTCGTCGTAGCAGCTGTAGTGGTACGGCGTGCCGGCGGCGAACTCGGCGGCGCAGGTGTCGACGGTCTTGTAGACCGGGCGTATCCCGAGCCGGTGCCGCAGGGTGCGGACCCCGTCCTCGGCGGCGAGCTCCGGACGCAGCGCGGCGAGCTGCCGGTCGGAGATCCCGGCGCGCTTCGCCCGGCGCAGCAGCTCCTCGTCCAGGACGGCGGCGCCGACGATCTCGGCCCGCAGCTCGACCAGGCTGGCGATCTGGTCCACGAACCAGGGGTCGATGCCGGAGGCGGCCGACACCTCCGCCACCGAGGCACCGAGCCGCAGTGCCCGCTCGACGGTGTAGAGCCGCCCGTCGTGTGGGGTGGCCAACGCCGCCAGGGTCGACTCGCGGGTGGCCCCCTCCGGGTCCGGGACCGTCCAGAAACCGGCCTGCCTGGTCTCCATCGAGCGCAGCGCCTTGTTCAGCGCCTCCGGGAAGCTCCGGCCCAGGCTCATCGCCTCACCCACCGACTTCATCGTGGTGGTGAGCTCCCGGTCGGCGGCCGGGAACTTCTCGAAGGCGAACCGGGGAACCTTCACCACCACGTAGTCGAGGGTCGGCTCGAACGCCGCCGGGGTCTTCAACGTGATGTCGTTCGGGATCTCGTCGAGCGTGTAGCCGATGGCGAGCTTCGCCGCGATCTTGGCGATCGGGAAACCGGTCGCCTTGGAGGCCAGCGCGGAGGAGCGGGAGACCCGGGGATTCATCTCGATCACGACCAGCCGGCCGGTCCGCGGGTGGACCGCGAACTGGATGTTGCAGCCCCCGGTGTCCACCCCGACCTCGCGCAGCACCGCGATGCCGAGGTCGCGCATGCGCTGGTACTCCCGGTCGGTCAGCGTCATCGCCGGAGCGACGGTGACGCTGTCTCCGGTGTGGACACCCATCGGGTCGATGTTCTCGATCGAGCAGACCACCACGACGTTGTCGTTGCGGTCCCGCATCAGTTCGAGCTCGTACTCCTTCCAGCCGAGCACGCTCTCCTCGATCAGGACCTCGTGCACCGGGCTGGCGGCGAGGCCGGCCCCGGCGATCCGCTCCAGGTCCTCCTCGGTGTGGGCCATCCCGGAACCGAGCCCGCCCATGGTGAACGACGGCCGGATCACCACCGGCAGCCCCAGCTCGGCGACGGTCGCCCGGACCTCCTCCATCGAGTGGCACACCCGGCTGCGCGGGGTCTCCCCACCCGCCTTGGCGACGATCTCCTTGAACAGCTGCCGGTCCTCGCCCCGGCGGATCGCGTCGATGTCGGCGCCGATCAGCTCCACGCCGTACTTGGCCAGCACGCCGGAGTCGTGCAACGCGACGGCGGTGTTCAGCGCGGTCTGCCCGCCGAGCGTGGGCAGCAGCGCGTCGGGACGCTCCCGGGCGATCACCAGCTCGACGAACTCCGGGGTGATCGGCTCGACGTACGTCGCGTCGGCGAACTCCGGGTCGGTCATGATGGTCGCCGGGTTCGAGTTGACCAGGCTGACCCGTATCCCCTCGCTGCGCAGCACCCGGCACGCCTGGGTGCCGGAGTAGTCGAACTCGCAGGCCTGGCCGATGACGATGGGCCCGGACCCGATCACCAGAACGTGCCGTAGGTCACTCCGCTTAGGCATGCTTGCCGCCTTCGATCAGCTCGGCGCCGCCCCGGCTCCCCCGCCGCCCGGGGCCTCCTCGTTCCACCAGCTCCACGAAACGGTCGAAGAGGTAGTCCGCGTCGTGCGGACCGGCCGCCGCCTCGGGGTGGTACTGCACGGTGAACGCCGGAACGTCCCGGGCCCGCAGTCCCTCGACCACGTTGTCGTTGAGGCAGACGTGACTGACCTCGACCGCGCCGAACTCGGTGTCGACGACCCGGTCGATCGGCGCGTCGACGGCGAACCCGTGGTTGTGGCTGGTCACCTCGACCTTTCCGGTGGCCCGGTCCCGCACCGGCTGGTTGGTGCCACGGTGGCCGTACCGCAGCTTGTAGGTGCCGAAGCCGAGCGCCCGGCCGAGGACCTGGCTGCCGAAACAGATGCCGAAGAGGGGAATCTGGCGCCGCAGCACCTCGCGGGCCAGCGCGACCGGGTGGTCGGCGGTGGCCGGGTCACCGGGGCCCGGTGAGAAGAAGACCGCGTCGGCCCCGGTGGCGAGCACGTCGTCCAGGGTGGAGTGGGCCGGCAGCACGTGGGTGGTGACGCCGCGGGCGGCGAGCCGGCGCGGCACGTTCCGCTTGATCCCCAGGTCCAGGGCGGCGACGGTGAGCCGGTGCTCCCCCTCGGCCCGGACCGTGTACGGCTTCGCCGTGGTCACCTCGGCCGACAGGTTGGCGCCGACCATCGACGGCGACTGGCGGACCCGGGCCAGCAGTTCCGCCGGGTCGTCGGTGAGGCTGGAGATCCCCGCCCGCATCGCGCCCCGCTCCCGCAGGTGCCGGGTCAGCGCCCGGGTGTCGATCCCGCAGATCCCCACCACGCCCTCGGCGGCCAGCCGGTCCTCCAGCTCGCCCGAGGCGCGCCAGTTCGAGCCGATCCGGGCCGGGTCGCGGACCACGTAGCCGGCGACCCAGATCCGGCCGGACTCGTCGTCCTCGCCGTTGACCCCGGTGTTGCCGATGTGCGGGGCGGTCTGCACCACCACCTGCCGGTGGTACGACGGGTCGGTCAGCGTCTCCTGGTAGCCGGTCATCGCGGTGGTGAAGACGGCCTCGCCGAAGGTCTCCCCGACGCTGCCGTACGCCTGGCCGCGGAAGGTCCGCCCGTCCTCCAGGACCAGAATCGCCGGTCGTCTGCGGTTGCTCACTTGACGGCCTTCCCATCCAGCACCGTCGGCTCGCCGCGCAGGAACGTCGCGACGACCCGGCCGGGCAGCGTCATTCCGGCGTACGGGGTGTTGCGGCTGCGGCTGGCCAGCTCGCCCGGGTCCACGGTGCGCCGGGCCGCCGGGTCCACCAGGGTCAGGTTGGCCGGCACCCCCGGCGCCGGGTCGCGGCCGTGCTCGGTCAGCCCGGCGATCCGGGCCGGGGCACGGGACATCCGCTCGGCGATCAGGTCCCAACGCTCCCCGACCACCTCGAGCAGTACCGACAGCGCCGTCTCCAGGCCGAGCATGCCGGGCCGGGCGTACGCCCACTCGCACTCCTTGTCCTCCAGCGCGTGCGGGGCGTGGTCGGTGGCGACCACGTCGATGATCCCGTCGACCAGCGCCTGGCGCAGGGCGGCCACGTCGGCGGCGGTCCGCAGCGGCGGGTTGACCTTGAAGACCGGGTCGTAGCTCTCCGCCCGCTCGTCGGTGAGGAACAGGTGGTGGGGGGTGACCTCGGCGGTGACCCGGATGCCGCGCGCCTTGGCGTGCCGGAGCACCTCGACGCTGCCGGCGGTGGAGACGTGGCAGACGTGCAGCCGGCTGTCGACGTGCCCGGCGAGGAGGACGTCACGGGCGATGATCGCCTCCTCGGCGACCGCCGGCCAGCCGGTCAGGCCGAGCCGCGTCGCCACCTCGCCCTCGTGCATCTGGGCGCCGACGGTCAGCCGCGGCTCCTCGGCGTGCTGGGCGATGATCCCGTCGAAGGCCTTGACGTACTCCAGGGCCCGGCGCATCAGCCGGGGGTCGGCGACGCAGTTCCCGTCGTCGGAGAAGATCCGCACCCGGGCCGCCGAGGTGGCCATCGCCCCCAGTTCGGCCAGCTGCTCGCCGGCCAGTCCGACGGTGACCGCGCCGATGGGCTGTACGTCGACCAGGCCGGCCTCGCGGCCGAGCCGCCACACCTGTTCGACGACCCCGGCGGTGTCGGCGACCGGGGAGGTGTTGGCCATCGCGCAGACCGCGGTGTAGCCGCCGAGCGCGGCGGCGCGGGAGCCGGTCTCGACGGTCTCGGCGTCCTCCCGTCCCGGCTCGCGCAGGTGGGTGTGCAGGTCGACCAGGCCGGGGAGCGCGACCAACCCGTCGGCGTCGACCACCCTCGCCCCGGCGGCGGTCAGGCCGCGCCCGACCTCCGCCACCACGCCGTCGCGCAGCAGCAGGTCGGCCGGTTCGCCACCGACCACCCGGGCCCCCCGGATCAGGTACGACTCCGTCATGTCATTCCCCCCAGCAGCAGGTACAGCACGGCCATCCGGACGGAGACCCCGTTGGTGACCTGTTCGACGATGGTGGACCGGGGCGAGTCGGCCACCTCGGGTGTGATCTCCATGCCCCGGTTCATCGGCCCGGGGTGCATGACGATCGCGTGGTCCGGCAGCCGGCGCATCCGGGGCCCGTCCAGCCCGTAGCGGCGGGCGTACTCGCGGGCCGACGGAAAGTAGGAGTCGGCCATCCGCTCCCACTGCACCCGCAGCATCATCACCACGTCGGCGGTGGGGAGCACCGCGTCCAGGTCGTACGAGACCTCGGTGCCGGGGGCCAACGCCGTGCCGATGTCCACCGGGATCAGGGTCGGCGGACCGACCAGGGTGACCTTGGCGCCGAGGGTGCCCAGCAGCAGCACGTTGGAGCGGGCCACCCGGCTGTGCAGCACGTCACCGACCACCGCGACGTGCAGGCCGGCGATGCGGCCCAGCCGCGAGCGCATCGTGTACGCGTCGAGCAGCGCCTGGGTGGGGTGCTCGTGGGTGCCGTCGCCGGCGTTGATGACCGACCCGTCCACCCAGGTGGCGAGCCGGTGCGGCGCTCCGGCGGCGGGGTGGCGCACCACCACCGCGTCGGCCCCCATCGCCTGCAGCGTCAGCGCGGTGTCCTTCAGGCTCTCGCCCTTGGAGACGCTGGAGCCCTTGGCCGAGAAGTTGATCACATCGGCGGAGAGCCGCTTGGCGGCCGCCTCGAACGAGATCCGGGTCCGGGTGGAGTCCTCGTAGAAGAGGTTGACCACCGTCCGGCCGCGCAGCGCGGGGAGCTTCTTCACCTCGCGCCCGGCGACCGTGGCCATCTCGGCCGCGGTGTCCAGGATCAGGGTCGCCGTGTCCGCGTCGAGGTCCGCTCCGGACAGCAGGTGCCTCATGCGCCCACCCGCCCTCCGAGCAGCCGGACCTCGTCACAGCCGTCGGTCTCGGACAGGGTCACCCTGACGCTCTCGGAGAGCGCGGTCGGGATGTTCTTGCCCACGTAGTCGGCACGGATCGGCAGCTCCCGGTGGCCGCGGTCGACCAGGACGGCGAGCTGTACCGAGCTGGGCCGGCCGAGGTCCTTCAGCGCGTCCAGCGCGGCGCGGACGGTACGGCCGGAGAAGAGGACGTCGTCGACGAGGATGACCCGCCGGCCGTCGATGCCGTCGCCGGGAACCTCGGTCGGCCCGATGGCCCGGACGGCGTTGCGCCGAAGGTCGTCGCGGTAGAGAGTGATGTCGAGCACACCCACCGGCACCTTGATGCCCTCGAAGGCGCCGATCCGGGCCGCCAGCCGGCGGGCCAGCGGGACGCCTCGCGTCGGGATGCCGAACAGCACGGTGTTGGTGGCGCCCTGGGTCTTCTCCAGGATCTGGTGGGCGATCCGGTCCACCACCCGGGCCAGCTCGGCGCCGGTGAGGATCACCTTCACGGACGGTGGTGAGGCCGGCTGCGGCTGGGCAGCCTGCGGGTGCGCCACGGCGGACCCCCTTCCCCGCCTCACGGGACGGGTCGTTAAAGGACGTCTGACTTCCGGCGCCTGGCGGAGCGGCCCGGGCCGGGGCTTCCGCCACGTTACCACTGGCCGCGGGGCCGACCACGACCGGTGGCCGGCCTCCTGACCAGTCGGTCGAAACCGGCAGGCAGGACCGATCTTTGCCATTGGGCAGGAACTGACACTTGACCGCGTGTCGTTATCTGCGTACCGTCACGCTCCGTAGCGATCGCTGGGGAGATCCCCGACCAGCAGTGGGAGTGCCGAATGCCCTCTGAATACGCCAAGTCGTTGGGCGCGCGCCTGCGCTCGATCCGTCAGCAGCAGGGGTTGTCCCTGCAGGGGGTGGAGGAGAAGTCGAACGGGCGGTGGAAAGCCGTCGTCGTCGGGTCGTACGAGCGGGGCGACCGCGCGGTCACGGTGTCCCGTCTCGCCGAACTCGCCGAGTTCTACCGGGTACCTGTCTCGGAGCTGCTGCCGGACGGCAGTGGTGTTCGTCACGAGCCGGCCAAGAAGATCGTGCTCGATCTGGAGCGGCTTTACGACAACCCCTCCGAGGAGCTCGCCTACGTCGCCCGCTACGCCCGGGCCATCCAGCAGCAGCGTGGTGACTACAACGGGCGGGTGCTGTCGATTCGCGCGGACGACCTGCGGGCACTCGCGATCGTCTACGACTCCTCCCCCTCCGGGCTGATCGAGATGCTCACCGAGCACGGCGTGCTCGTCGCCGACCCTCGGGCGCTCTTCGCATCCTGATCCGTCCCCACGCGGGGGCCGCGCCGGCCGGCGCGGCCCCCGCGTTCGTTTCCGCCCCCGACCGGCCGGGGCGGCATCCCCGCGCGGGGACCGCAGGCGGCGGCCCACCGGGGCGGCGACGGCCCTCGGATCGCGAGCGAGGGGACGGCGGGCAGGCAACAGCCGCGGACCGGCACGTCCCGGTCCGCGGCGGCGACGACGCGGCTAGCGGGAGGCGTACTCGGCGATCCGGCCGAGGACGCCGTTGAGGAAGCGGGGCGAGTCGTCGGTCGACATCTGGCGGGCCAGCTCGACAGCCTCGCTGATCGCCACGGCGTCGTCGATCTCGTCGACGTACAGCAGCTCGTAGATGGCGATGCGGGCGAGATTGCGGTCGATGACCGGCATCCTCTCCAGGGTCCAGCCCTCGGCGTAGCTGTCGATCAGCTCGTCGATCCGTCCCTGGTGCGCGGCCACACCCTCGACCAGACCGATCGCGTAGGGCAGGTGCTCCGGTTTCGGCGTTCCCAGCCGCTCCACGTAGCCGGCCAACACCTCAAGCGCCGGACGGGACCGCATGTCCGCCTCGTAGAGGACGTCCAGCGCCCGCTTGCGCGCCTTGCGGCGCGCCGGCATCTGTTGCTTGGGGCCCTCGGCCATCAGGCTCGGCCGAGGTAGCGCCCGTCGCGGGTGTCGACCTTGATCTTCTCACCCGTGGTGATGAAGAGCGGCACCTGGACGGTCGCACCGGTCTCGACGGTGGCCGGCTTGGTTCCGCCGGTGGAGCGGTCACCCTGCAGGCCCGGCTCGGTGTACGTGACCTCGAGAACGACGCTGGCGGGCAGCTCGACGTACAGCGGCACGTTCTCGTGGGTGGCGACGATCACCTCGGCCTCGGGCAGGAGGTAGTTGGCCGCGTCGCCCACCGTGGCGCCGGGCACGGTGATCTGGTCGTACGTCTCCAGGTCCATGAAGACGTAGTCCTCACCGTCGGCGTAGAGGTACTGCATCGAGCGCTTGTCGACGGTGGCGGTGTCGACCTTGGTGCCCGCGTTGAACGTCTTGTCGACGACCTTGCCGGAGAGCACGTTCTTGAGCGTGGTGCGGACGAACGCACCGCCCTTGCCGGGCTTGACGTGCTGGAACTCCACGACGGTCCAGAGCTCACCGTCGAGGTTGAGGACCAGGCCGTTCTTGAGGTCGTTGGTGGTGGCCATTTCCTGCCTTGATCTTCAAATTGGCGGACAGACCCGGAAAGTCTACTAGGGATGTGGTGTCGATCTTTACCAGGCCGGGGAGGTGGCGTGGTTCGGTCCCCGACGTACCCGTTTGGGGCCGTCCGCACCGGTGTCGGGATCAGTCGCGGCGGCGCGCCAGATGGAGCAGCGCCAGCCGGTAGCCGTCCACGCCGAGGCCGCAGATCACCCCGGTGGCGACCGCGGAGACCACCGAGTGGTGCCGGAACTCCTCACGGGCGTGGATGTTCGAGATGTGCACCTCGATCAGCGGCCCGCGCAGCATGGCGCAGGCGTCCCGGATCGCGTAGGAGTAGTGCGACCAGGCTCCCGGGTTGAGCACCACGGCCGCCTGCTCGTCCGCGGCGGCGTGCAGCCAGCCGATCAGTTCGTGCTCGGCGTCGGTCTGCCGCACCTCCACGTCGAGCCCGAGCTCCCGTCCGGTGGCCTCGCAGTCGGCCACCAGGTCGGCGTAGCTGGTCGCCCCGTACACGTCGACCTGGCGGGTGCCGAGCCGGCCCAGGTTCGGCCCGTTGAGGACGTAGACCTTCACGCCGCCACCTCCGCGTACGCCTCCTCCAGCAGCGTGTCGTCCGGGCCGTCGAGCAGGCTGGTCCGGGCCAGCCCGTCCAGCACGACGAAACGCAGCCGGTTGCCCCGGGCCTTCTTGTCCACCCGCATCGTCGCCAGCAGCTCCGGCCAGGCGTCGGCCCGGTAGGAGGTGGGCAGCCCGAGTGTGGTGAGCAGGCTCCGGTGCCGGGCCGCCGTCGCCGCGTCCAGCCGCCCCGCCCGGCGGGCCAGCGCGGCGGCGTAGACCATGCCGACCGAGATCGCGTGCCCGTGCCGCCAGCGGTAGCCCTCGACCTTCTCGATCGCGTGCCCCAGCGTGTGCCCGTAGTTGAGGATCTCCCGCCGGCCCGACTCCCGCAGGTCCGCGGAGACGACCTCGGCCTTCACGCGGATGGCCCGCTCGACCAGCTCGCGCACCGCCGGTCCGGCCGGGTCGGCGGCGGCCGCCGGATCGTCCTCGATCAGGTCGAGGATCGCCGGGTCGGCGATGAACCCGCACTTCACCACCTCGGCCAGGCCCGCGGTCAGGTCGGCCGCCGGCAGCGAGTCGAGCATCGCCAGGTCGCAGAGGACGCCGACCGGCGGGTGGAAGGCACCGACCAGGTTCTTGCCGGCCGCCGTGTTGATCCCGGTCTTGCCGCCGACGGCGGCGTCGACCATGCCGAGCAGCGAGGTCGGGACCGGCACCCAGCGGACCCCGCGCAGCCAGCAGGCGGCGACGAACCCGGCCAGGTCGGTGGCGGCGCCCCCGCCCAACCCGACGATGCCGTCGGTACGGGTGAAACCCGCCGCGCCGAGTTGTTCCCAGCACCCGGCGGCGACCTCGATGCTCTTGCCGGCCTCGGCGTCCGGCACCTGCAGGGTCAGTGGACGGACTCCGGCGGCGCCGAGCCGCTCGGCCAGGTCGTCGGCGTGCGCCTTCAGCGGCGGGGCGTGCAGCACCGCGACCCGCTCGGCGCCGGGCAACAGCGGCGGCAGCGCGGCCAGCAGGTCACGCCCCACGAGCACGTCGTACGGCTGCTCGCCGCGGACGGGAATGCGGGTCAGCTCGTTCATCGCCTGATGAGCCTAGAGGATTCCCACCTCCCCGCGTCCACGCCGCCGGTGACGAATTTGGATACGGCGGCGACCGGCGCGCGGAGGGCACCCGCGGGCGTGCGTCGCGGCCGACGCTACCGGGAGTTGACGTTGAGGTAGACGGTGCCGCTGGCGAGGTCGAGGTAGACGTCGCCGCTGTACCGGGCGGTGCAGACCTCCGACTCGAACTGCCCGTTGTGCCGCCAGTCGCCGGCCGGCGGCGCGAGCGGACGCAGCGCGTCGGCCAGCTTCGCCTCCCAGCCCGCGGGGGCCTTCTCCCAGCGGTATCCCGCCCGCACCGCCGCCAGGTCCTCCGGCCGCAGCACCACCAGGCCCTGAATCAGCACGTCCGACGGCCCGGGCACGCCGGAACCGCCGACCGTCGAGCCCAGCCAGTACACCTCGCTGAAGTCTCCCAGCCGGGGAAACCGACGAGCGATCGGCTCCCGATCCGTGCGAACGGCTCCTGCGGACATGCCGCTTCCTTCCGTGACTGGTGTCCCCTGCGCGCCCCGTGAGACCGGCGGCGGCGTGACCGGCGGGTCGGTGCAGCCGGCCAGACCGGCGAGCGCCACCAGGCCGACGAGGACGACACCGAGAGACCGCTGGTCAACCACTGTTCCGCCCGTCCGTCCGATCCTCGCCGGGCGCGTTGCGGTCCGTGCCTCCGCCGCCGGACACCTGAACACTGTTCGGGTCACCGATCGTCCAGGTCACCGTCCGCTCCAACTCGCCGTACGTGCGGAACTCCTTCGCCCACCCGAGGGTGGAAAAGCGGCCGTTCTCGTTGTCCGGGGCGCCGGTGGCGATGTCCTTGGCATCAGCG
>CALGAM010000217.1 GCA_937951935.1 uncultured Micromonospora sp.
AGGTCGCGCTCGACGAGTCCGCCGCCGACTACCTGGCGACCGAGAAGAAGAACACCAGCCTGTTCCAGTAGGAACAGACCTGTTCCAGTAGGAACAGCGCAGCCCACGACCGGGATGCCCTGGGGGCGCGCGCCGTCGCCGCGCTGCGCTTCCAGGGCATCCTGGTGTCTGACGGCCGCCGGCCCAGGGCACCGTCGTCGACCCGCCCGGGGCGGGCCACCCACCGTCAGAGTCAGGATTCCCCACGCAGCTGTCGGCCGGACATCGGACGCCGATGTCGGCGGGATGCTCCCCGCCGCCACCACCGACGGCAGGGGCATCGGCGAGAAGACCGCCGCCCGGCTGCGGTACGCGGGTGCGCGCCGGCGTCGGCCGCGCGCCGGTCACACCGGGCCGGCCGGCCGCCAACCCCGGCGGGCACCCCGCGGCACCACGACAGCCAGCAGCAGAGCCACGCCGGCCACCGCGCCGGCCAGGCCCGCGACCCACAGCGCCCGCTCCTGGGCCACCGACCGCCGTTGTGCCCGGGCCACCTCCGCCGGATCCTCCTGACGTGGCGGCGGACCACCGGCCGCGGGCCGACGGGCCGGCGCCGCCGTTTCGGTGACCGCCCGGTACGGGTTGAGCACCCCGGCCCCGACGGCGTGCGCGTCGCCACCCGCCGGGTCTGCCGTGGCGATCAGCCGCTCGGCCACCTGCCGGGCGGTCAGCTTGGGCCAGTACTGCCGGACCAGGGCCGCCGTGGCGGCGACGAAGGGGGTGGCGTAGCTCGTGCCGTTGTCGATGACGTGACCACGTTCCGGAGCGGCGACCGTCACCTCACCACCGGGCGCGACGAGGTCGACCCAGTCGCCTCGCTGGGAGAAGGGTGAGACCGTGCCGTCCTCGCCGATGGAGCCGACGCCGATCACGCCGTCGTAGGAGGCGGGGTACGGTCGCGGGTTCCCCTCGCCGTACTTGTTGCCCGCGGCGGCGACCACCACCACGTCGTGTGCGACCGCGTACTCGATGGCGCTGCGGAGCGCGGGGCTGTCCTGGTAGTAGACGATCGAGAGGTTGATGATGTCGACGCCCTGGTCGACCGCCCACCGGATGGCCGTGGCGAGGGTGGTGACCGGGACGGTCCGCCCCGACTCCCTCCCGTCGACCTGCTTCTGCTCGCTGACCCGCACCGGCAGGATCCGGGCGTCGGGGGCGAGCCCACGGAACCCGACCCCGTCGACCGGCGCGGCGGCGATGATGCTCGCCACGCCGGTGCCGTGTCGGACGCAGTCCCGGGTGCCGTCCAGCCCCGGGTCCAGGTAGTCGCGCCCCGGCAGCACCCTGCCCCGCATCTGCGGGTGGGTCCGGTCGACGCCGGAGTCGATCACCGCCACCGTCACGTTCTTCCCCGTGGCCAGGGGTGCCAGCCGGTCCGGGGCGTACCGCTGCTGCGCCCAGGGAACCGGGGTCAGCGGCCTCGGTGGCCGATCGGTGTTGTTGCAGCCGGGAAGGGCGCGCTGGGCCACCGGCACCGACAGCGGAGCCGCGACGGCCGGCCCGACACAGGCGAGCGGCGCGCAGACCGCGATGAAGCCGCTCACCAGCGCAAGTCGTATTCTCCGGCCAGGCATTACGTGCCTCCGAATCGGTTCGGGCCGCCACGGGGTCGGTTCGTCGTCGGTTCGGATCCGCCCATCGGATGCTATCGGTGGATCGCCGGGCACGGCATCCGCCGCCAGCCGACATTGTGATCTTGTTTTTACCTTGTAGGTTGTACGCGATGCTTGTGCCCTGTACGGCGGAGTGGAGGTGGCTGTGACCGAATGGGAACCGGCCACCGAGACCGAGGCCGCGATGCGGGACGCGCTCCGGGCAGGCGACCAGGAACTCTACTTCCGCATCCTGTCCCGCGCCGATCTGCTGCTGCCGGTGTCGGCCGAGGCACTCGCCGGCCGGGCTCCGATGGGCTGGGGCACCTGGACGACCGGTGGGCGCACCCATGTGCTGGCGTTCACCTCGCCCGCCACCATGCAGGCGTGCCTGGCCGGCAGCGCCGGCTCCTACCGGCGTACGGCCTACGCGGACCTGGCCGCCGGCTGGCCCAATCCCGAATGGTGGCTGGCGGTCAATCCCGGCCTGCCCATCGAGGGTTACCTGCCCGCCTGGTTCATCTCCCAGCTCGGCCGTGGTGACGTGCGGCTGCCGGGTCGGACCCGGGCCCGACTGGAACAGGTCGAACGGGTGGCCCGGGCCCGCGCCACCGCGACGGTGCCCCGGCACACACCGCCGGGTCGGGCTGTTCCGGCGGATCCCGCCGATCCGGGGCGGCTGTTCCGGTCGCCGACACCACCCACGGTGGTGACACCCCCGTCCGGACCACCGGAGACGGTCCGGCCGACGGTCGACCAGACCGTCGGGGGTTACGTCGCGTCGTCCCGCGGGTCGCACGGCGACGGGGACGGCAGCCAGGACGGTGAGCCGACGGTCGGCTGGATGACACCGGCCCGCCGGCGGCCAACCGCCACGCCCAACGGCGGCCCGTCGGGCCTCGGCTCGGAGAATCCGTGGTTGGAGCCGCGGCGACCCGCGCCGTCCCCGTGGACGCCACCGACGGCCGTGGCGGCACCGGCCGAGCCCGAGGCGGTCTCCGCGGCGGGGGTCGAGGTGTCACTCTTCGAACCGGCCTCCCGACGATCCGGTCGGGCCGGCGACGCCGACCCGACAGGCTCCGCCCCGACGGCGTCCGCGCCCGGCGCCCCGCCGGCGGGCGACGGATCCGGAACGGACAGGACGCCGGCCCCCGGGTCGGTCACCCCGCCCCGGCAGTCGGCTGTCGACTTCACCCCCGCCAACGACGTCGAGCGGAGCCTGATCGAGGCGGCCGAGGGCGGCAGCACCGACTCGTTCCTGTCCACGTTGCTGCTGGCCAGGGTGCTGCTACCGGTCGCCCCCGAGTCGGCCGCGGGCAGCCGGCCCGGCGACGACGGATTCCGGTGGCGCACCGAGGTCATCGACGGCACCACGTACGTGGTGGTCTTCACCTCCCCGGAGCGGCTCGCCGACCACCTGCCGACGCCGGTGGAGACGGTCGAGGTGAGGTTCGTACAGCTCATCCGGAGGTGGCCGGACGAGGCCTGGTCGTTCGCCGTCAACCCCGGAACGCCGGTCGGGGCCAAGCTGCCCGGCAGCGAGATCATCGCCCTGGCGAACTGGGCAGCCGAGGTGGGGCTCGGCGACGACCCGGAGAGCACCGATCCGACACCGGCCGCGCCGGCCGAGGAGGAACCGGTCCGGTCGACGTACGCCCCGGCCCGGGAGGATCCGGGTCGGCCGACGATGATGCAGAAGACCATCTCCCCGAGCCAGCTCTCCTACTACCTGGAGCGGGGATACGACCGGGTCTCCGGATTCGTGCACCGGGCGTCGGAGGTCGCGCACCTGCGTACCCCGGCGAGGTTGTACGCGGCGCTCGGGCTGGGCTACCCGAACTCCCCGTTCTCCCGGGACGCGGAGGAGGTGCACGTCCTACGCTGGCCGGCGTACCGGCCCAGCCTCTACCGCATCCCCTACGGCGGGCAGAACGAGGCGGCGATGCGGGCGATGGAGGGCTGGGTGATCGAGCGGCCCCCGTTCCGGGGTAACGGGTTCGCCCCCGGGGAGAGCAGCGACGTCGTCGCCGAGTTCAAGGTGGACAGTGTCCGGCTGCCGCACGGCGCCCAGATCTGGCGGATCGGTGCCGACGGCAGCGAGCGGCTCGTCGCCACCCTCGACTGCGACGTGCCCGTCTGGCGCCGGGTCGAGGAGGACTGATGCGGGACGGATACGTCGCCCAGTGGCGGGGCCGGGAGTACGAGGCGAGTCCGGACGGCGACCACGTCCGCCTCTACCAGACCGAACCGGGCGAGGGGTTCTCCGAGGTCCGCCCCGGGCGCTACGTCCGGGTCGTCCCCGCCGGCGAGATCGACGAACTGGTGTACGTCCGCACCCGGTGCTCCTGGCGGGGGCAGCCGTTCATCGTGCTCGCCCGGCACGACAACTGGCTGCGTGTCGAGTACACCGGTGGCCGCTGGCCGGTCGCCGAGTCACTGGGGCTGGAGGCGTTCGACTTCGGCGTCTACCAGGGCTGGGTGCCGGTCACCGAGGTCACCGATCTGCGCGAGCACCGGGTCTGAGCGGGGCGGCCGGCGCCGGGGTCACGACTTGGCCCACCTCAGCACCTCGCCGAGGACCAGGTCGGTCGCCTCGACGTGCGGGAAGTGCCCGACGTCGTCGAGCAGGCGCCACTCGTACGAGGCGGAGACGTACCGACCGGAGCCCTGGGCGGTACGGGGCAGCGACGCCGCGTCCAGCGCGCCGTGCAGTTGCAGGGTCGGCGTGACCAGTGGCTTCTGCATCAGCTTGACGAACCGGTAGCCGTGCAGTCGCAGCGCCGAGCGGAACGCCCACCGGTAGCCCTCCATCGCGCAGAACGCGGCCTGCGGGATCTGCATCGCCTTCCGGCAGCGGGCGGCGTACTCGTCGAAACCGGGGCCGTTCACCCACCGCGGGCCTCCCCAGCGGCGGAGGAAGTAGCCGACCAACGCCGCGTCGTCGCGGGTCAGCACGTGCTCGTAGCGCGGGATCTGGAACTTGAGCGTCGGGGTGGCGGCGGCGAACTGGCCGCGCGGGTCGGCGAAGATCCCGGCACGCAGCCGCAGCGGGTGCGGCGCGGCGAGCACCACCAGCCGGCGGACCAGGCGCGGGTGGAAGGCGGCCGCGGCCCAGCCGATCATGCCGCCGATGCCCGAGCCGACGAGTACGGCCGAGCGCTCCCCCAGGGCGCGGATCAGCCCGGCGACGTCCGCGGCGAGCGTGTATCCGTCGTACCCCCGGGGCGGTTTGTCGCTCGCGCCGTACCCGCGCAGGTCGACCGCGACGGCCCGGTAGCCGGCGTCGGCGACCGCCGGCAGCATCTCGTGCCACGCCCACCAGAACTCGGGAAAGCCGTGCAGGAACAACACCAGCGGGCCGCTTCCCGCCTCGACCACGTGGAACCGGCTGCCGTTCGCCCCGACGAAGCGGTGGGTCCATGGCCCCTCCGTCAGGACACAGGACTCATCGACTGGCGGCCTCCGGCCGCCCGCGTTCCGCTCCCTCATGGTCCACAGCCTAGGGCCATCGTCGGCGGATGCCGCCGGTGCGACGGGAGCCGCGGGAACCCGTCGGTGATCTCACCCCGCCCCCGCCCGGCCGGCAGCGGGTGGAACCGCGACGGTCGGCCCGGTGTGGAACCTCCCACGGCCCGGTCCGTCGCCGACCACGCAGCCGACGACGCGGTCACGACCGTGGATGACGACCGTGGGTGGGTCGGCTACGGTGCTGGCATGACCGCCGCCCGCCGCATCGACCATCCCGATCTGCCCGTGCCGACGGTCCGGGTGCAGGGCCCGCCGGCGGAGTGCGGCGTCGGGTACGGCACCGTGGCCCGCGAGCTCATCGAAGCCAACCTGGACTTCTACCTTCGCCGGTTCCGGGACGAGGCCGGGCTGGACGCGGCGGCGGTGCGGGCCGCCGGGGCGGCGTTTCGGGAGGCGACCGCCCGGCACCACCCCCGGGTCGCCGAGCAGCTCGACGGGGTGGCCGAGGGGGCCGGGGTGCGCGGCGAGGAGATCTACGCCCTGAACGCGCGGACCGAGTTGCTCTACGGCCACCGGTCGGACTCCGGGGCGTCGGCCGCGACGGAGGCCGAGACCGGCGGCTGTACCTCGGTCGGGGTTCTCGGTACCCACACCGCCAGCGGTCACCTGCTGCTGGGTCAGAACTGGGACTGGCATCCCGACCAGCGGTCGGTGATGCTGCTGCTCGCCACCCGGGACGAGCGAGGACTGACCGTGCTGACCCTGACCGAGGCCGGCATGCTCGCCAAGACCGGGCTGAACTCGGCCGGTGTCGGGGTCTGCGTGAACATGCTCGGCTGTGACCGGGACGGACTGCCCGCGGACGGTGCCGCCCCGGGGGTTCCGTACCACGTGCTGCTCCGGGCCGCGCTGGAGGGTGACTGCCTGGCCGAGGCGCTGAAGGCTGCCTGCCGGGGTACCCGGAACAGCTCGGTCAACCTGCTGCTCGGGCAGGCGGCGGAGGGCGGCGGTGAACTCGTCGACCTGGAGCTGGTGCCCGGGGACGTCGGCTGGCTCCATCCGGTCGACGGGCTCCTCACGCACGCCAACCACCTGGAGAGCGGGCTGCCGGTGTACGACACCGTCAAGGACCGGGGTGGTTCGTCGCTGTTCCGGTCGGCGCGGGCCCGGCGGCTGCTGACCGCTCGGCTCGGAACGGGTGCGCTCACCGAGGGGGACCTGGCCGCGTTGTTCCGCGACCACGGCAGCTGGCCGCAGAGCATCTGCCGGCACGTCGACGACCGGTGCCCGCCGGCTGAGCGTGCCGAGACGCTCTACTCGGTGCTGCTGGACCTGGACGACCGGCGACTCGGCATCGCGGCCGGGCCGCCGTGTGAGCACCGGTACGGGTGGCTGGACCTGGCGTCCTGCTGAGCCGGCCTGCTGCCGGGCCGGCCTGCTGCTGGTTGGCCCTGCTCGTGGTGGTCCTGTCGGCGGTCCGGTCCGTGGCCCGGCACGACGACCGGGGGCCGGGAGCGCGACGCGCTCCCGGCCCCCGGCTACGGACCGGTCACCACCGGATCAGTTGGTGACCTTGATGATCGCCAGATCGGTGATGAGGTGGTTCTCCAGAATCAGCTCGATCTTGGTGCCGGTGCCGGCGACCTTGACCGAGTTCAACGGGTTCTGCGGCGACCAGTAGCGGTTCGGGTCCGAGTCGTCGAACTTCGTCACCGGGTTCAGCTTCGGCACCGTCACCGGCACGCCCTGCAGGTGGAAGGTCTGCGCCGGCTTGGTGAACCTGCTGAAGGTGGCGTCGTAGGTGCTCCGCCGGTTGGTGATGTTGCCGACGCCGGGCACCGTGATCGGGCCGGGCCGGACGTCGACCGGCAGGTTCAGACCGTAGCCCGGGTGCTCGATGGTGTTGTTGTTGCTGTACGCGTAGTTGACGTACCAGATGAGCAGACCCTGGTGGTTCGGGAAGTGCTCGACCCAGTTCGGCTTCGTGTTCTGCCAGCCGAAGTTGTACGGACCGGTCTTCAGGACCTTGTCGTAGCCGTAGTAGGTCCGGTACTCGGCGAGGTAGAAGTGCTGGACCTGCTCCTCGGTGTAGCCGCCGAACCGCCGGAAGCCACGGACGGTCCACGCCGGGTCCTCCGTCTCCGCCGTGTCGGTCCAGACCGTGGCGCCGTCGACCACCAGCGAGATGTTGTCGAGGAACGGACCCGCGAAGTGCAGGCCGCCGTCGGTCTGGTACCGGTAGCGGAACTGCACGACCTGCCCGGCGTACGCCGACAGGTCGTAGGTCAGGTCCACCCACTCGCCCTGGCTCGACCCGTCGAGGCCGGTCTCACCCGGATCGGTCAGGTCGTTGGTCAGCGGCGTCCAGGTGGAGCCGTTGTTCGTCGACACCTCCGCGTAGAGGTAGTCGTAGTCCTCCTCGATCTCGTACTGCGCCTTGGCGGTGATGCTGGCCGTGGTGGCGCCGGTGAGGTCGAGGGTCCGGGTCAGCGTGTTGTTGAGGTCGTCGTCACTGCCGCCCCACCACTCGTAGTCACCCTCGAACGGGGTGTTGTAGTCGGTGCGGACCTGCTGGTCGGGCAGGTGTACGAGGACCGCCTGGGCGAAGCCGTCGGTGTCGCCGGCCGCCCCGAGGGTCGCGTACGTGGTGCCGCTGTTCCACTCCACCTCGGTGTAGTTGAGCCAGCCCAGGTAGAGCTTCGACCACGGGTCCATGTAGTTCGGGGTGGAGCCGATGTCATGCTTGCCGTGGCCGAGCCACGAGCCGGAGGCCATGACGCTCCAGAAGCCGACGCCGTTGTCACCGCCGCGGGTGTCGTACAGGTCGGGCAGGCCGAGGTCGTGGCCGTACTCGTGGACGAAGACGCCGAGGCCGCCGTTCTCCGGCTCGGTGGTGTAGTCCCGGACCCAGAAGCCGGTGTCACCGATCTGCACGCCGCCGAGCTTGTTGAACTCCGGCCCGGCGCTGCCCTGGAGGTTCGAGAACGCCGCCCAGCGGTGCGACCAGATGGCGTCCTCGCCCTGGGCGCCACCGCCGGCCTCCTCGCCCTCACCGGCGTGGACGGCCTGGAAGTGGTCGATGTAGCCGTCGGGCTCGTTGAAGTCACCGTCGCCGTCGTAGTCGTACCGGTCCCAGACGTCGAACTGGGCCAGGTACTGCTTGATCTGCTCCGGCGTCTTGCCGGCGGCGAGCTGGGACTCGTACCAGGCGGTGACGGTGTCCTTGATGAAGTTCCAGTAGCCGTCGGACTCCGGGATGTTGTTGCTGCCGTACCGGGCCTCGTTGTAGGGCACCTTGACCCAGTCGCTGACGTCGCCGCCGACGGTGTACCGGCCACCCGACTGCTTCAGGTAGAAGTCGGCCATGGACTCCTTGTTCTTGGCGTAGAACAGGTCCAGGTACGACTGCCGGTCGAAGTTCGCCCGCCAGATGGTGGTGTTGTCGTCGGTGGCGCCGCCGTCGTAGACGCGGTCCGGCTGGGGAATCTGATTGTGCAGCGGGCCGTTGGTCCCGCCCGTACGCGGGTCCTTCTGGTCGCCGAACTCGACCAGGATCGTGAAGATCGGGTCGACCTTCGGGGGCCGCTTGTACTCGACGAAGCGGTTGGCCTTGATCTGAATGACCTTCGACCCGTTGCGGTCCTGCAGCTTGACCTTGCCGGAGAGCAGGGCGGAGATGGCCTCCTTGCGAGCCTGCTGGTGCTGCTCGGCGAGCGGGTCGGGCAGGTTGTCGGACCGGTGGGTGGCGCGCTGGGGTTCCCGATCCGCGGGGGCAGGCGCCGCCGGAGCGGCGGACGCCGACGGAACGGCAACCGCGCTGGCGGCCAACAGCACGGCCGCGGCACCCGCCAGGCCGGCTGTGACTCGTCTCCTCAAAGGTCCTCCTCCTTTGTGGAAGTGTGCTACAGAGACAGGCCAGCTCATGGCCGGCACTGCCATCAGACGCGATGACAACCTTTGCAGATGGATGGATCGCTGTCACGGGTCCGCGCGGCTCGGCGGGGCCTTCGTGATCTGTACTCAACCAGGGCGAAAACCGTCCAATCAGATGCCCATTTTCAGCCTCATGAATATCACGATTGCGAAACGGTGGAACCGGGGAGGCTCTCACCGCGTCAATGGGCGCCCCGGGGCGGACACCGGGCCGGCCGGAGGAGACGAGCCGGGCCGCCCGGGTGGCGGACCACCCGGGCGACGTTCGCGGTCGGACGGTCGCCAGGTGCGGGAGGACGTGGCCGGTGAGCCGGTGACGGGCCGGCTCGGGCGGCGACCAATGGCGAAGAAGACGGCGACGGGCGGGCCGGGAGTCGGCCCGCCCGTCGCGGTGGTGGTGGTCGGTCAGACTGGTCGGTGGAGCCCGGTCGGCGCACCGCCGTCAGCGAGGCCGACGGGGCGAGGCGGTCGGGCGCCGAAGGGCCGTCAGCGGGGACCTCAGTCGTCGTCGGACCTGCTGGCCTTCATGCCGGCAGAGATCAGCTCCATCACCGAGGAGTCCTGGAGCGTGGTGACGTCACCCAGCGAACGCTGCTCGGCGACGTCACGCAGCAGCCGGCGCATGATCTTGCCGGACCGGGTCTTCGGCAGCTCCGGCACCAGGATGATCTGCCGGGGCTTGGCGATCGGACCCAGCGTCTTGGCGACGTGCTCGCGCAGCTGGGCGATCAGCGCCGTGCCGGCGTCACCGGAGGTGTCGACGTGCCCGCGGGGGATCGTGAAGGCGACGATCGCCTGTCCGGTGGTCGGGTCGGTCGCGCCCACCACCGCCGCCTCGGCAACCGACGGGTGCGACACCAGCGCCGACTCCACCTCCGTGGTCGAGATGTTGTGCCCCGACACCAGCATCACGTCGTCGACCCGGCCCAGCAGCCACAGGTCGCCGTCGTCGTCCCGCTTGGCGCCGTCGCCGGCGAAGTAGAGACCGTCGAAGCGCGACCAGTACGTGTCGATGAACCGCTGGTCGTCGCCCCAGATCGTCCGCAGCATCGACGGCCAGGGCTCGGTCAGCACCAGGAAGCCGCCGCCGCCGTTCGGCACCGGGTTCGCCTGGTCGTCGACCACGTCGGCGCTGATCCCCGGCAACGGTCGCATCGCGCTGCCCGGCTTCGTCGAGGTCACCCCGGGCAGTGGGGAGATCATGATGGCACCGGTCTCGGTCTGCCACCAGGTGTCGACGATCGGGCACCGACCCCGGCCGATGTTCTCCCGGTACCAGATCCACGCCTCCGGGTTGATCGGTTCACCCACGCTGCCGAGCAGCCGCAGCGACGAGAGGTCGTACCCCTTCGGGATGTCGTCGCCCCACTTCATCATGGTGCGGATCAACGTCGGGGCGGTGTAGAGGATCGTGACCCGGTACTTCTGCACCAGCTCCCAGAAACGCCCGCGGTGCGGGGTGTCCGGGGTGCCCTCGTACATCAGCTGGGTGGCCCCGTTCGCGAGCGGGCCGTAGACGATGTACGAGTGTCCGGTGACCCACCCGATGTCGGCCGTGCACCAGTAGACGTCGGTCTCCGGCTTGAGGTCGAAGACCGCGTGGTGGGTGAAGGCGGCCTGGGTGAGGTAGCCCCCGGAGGTGTGCAGGATGCCCTTCGGCTTGGCTGTGGTGCCGCTCGTGTAGAGGATGAACAGCGGGTGCTCGGCGTCGAACGCCTCGGCGGTGTGCTCGGTCGAGGCGGTCTCGACCACCTCGTGCCACCAGAGGTCCTTGTCCGACCAGGAGACCTCCTGGCCGGTACGGCGCACCACCAGGACGTGTTCGACGCTCGGGCAGCGGCTCACCGCCTCGTCGACCGTCGCCTTGAGCGCGGTCGGCTTCCCCCGGCGGTAGCCGCCGTCGGCGGTGATCACCACCTTGGCGTCGGCGTCCTGGATCCGGTTGGTCAACGCATCAGTCGAGAAACCGCCGAAGACCACGCTGTGGGTGGCGCCGATCCGGGCGCAGGCGAGCATCGACACCACCGCCTCCGGGATCATCGGCAGGTAGATCGCCACCCGGTCACCGGCGGTCACGCCGAGCGCGGTCAGCGCGTTCGCCGCCTGGCGGGTCAGGTTCAGCAGTTCCGCGTACGTGATGGTGCGGGTGTCCCCCGGCTCTCCCTCCCAGTGGATGGCGACCCGGTCGCCGTACCCGGCCTCGACGTGCCGGTCCAGGCAGTTGTAGGCGACGTTGAGCCGCCCGCCCACGAACCACTTGGCGAACGGCGGATTGGACCAGTCGAGCACCTGGTCCCACTCCTTCGCCCAGTGCAACCGGCGTGCCTGTCGCTCCCAGAACGCCAGCCGGTCGGCCGCGGCCTCGTCGTAGATCGCCGCGGTGACGTTGGCGGCGGCGGCAAGGTCGGCCGGCGGCGGGAACTGTCGCGTCTCCTGCAACAGGTTCGCCAGGGTTTCACTCATGGTGGGTGGCTCCTCAAGCGTTCGTTACGGGCGTTGCTAGGAGGTTAGTAGCGCCATCCTGCCTGGTGCGAGGGCCGAGACGGTCGTTCGGCGTCGCCACGCGCCGAACGGCAACCCTCCGGCGCCCGCCGGTTCCCGCCGCAGGGCGAACCACTACCGTGACAGCGTGGTTGCCGACCCGCTCGTACCGCTGCTCAGCCTCGCCGACGTCGCGCCTGCCGTCGAGCGGGCCCGCGAGCGGGTCGACGCCGCGCTACGGCACCGCGCGCTGCGCCGGCGGGGCGGCCAGGTCGCCGCCGAGGTCGGCCTGCGCTCCGCCATCGCCAGCACCGCCCTGGAGGGGTACGTCCACGAGCGCGAGGCGGTGCGGGCCGGGGTCGTCACCGACCCGGTGCTGCAGGGCGCCCTGCGGGTCGCCGGGGCGCTGCCCGCCCTCGCCGAGCGGTGGTCACAGGCGCCGCGCCAGGTGTTGGCCCGGCTGCACACCCTGGCCGCCGCCGGGACCGTGCCGCCGGAGGCGCTCGGGCGGCCGGTCGGCGCCGCGGGCGGGGCCCCGGCGCCGGAGGTCGCCGTCCGGCTGGACGCCCTGGCCGGGCTGGTCGCCGGCGGGACCCGGGTGCCGGCGGTGGTCCTCGCCGCCGTGGTGCACGGGGAGCTGCTGGCGCTGCGGCCGTTCGCCGGGCCGGCCGGGGTGGTGGCCCGGGCCGCCGGCCGGCTCACCCTGCTCTCCAGCGGCTTCGACCCGCGGGGCCTGATCGCCGTCGACCTGGGGCACCTGGAACGCGAGCCCGAGTACGTCGGCGCGGCGAACGCCTTCGCCACCGGCACCCCGGACGGGGTCCGGTCCTGGCTACGCCACTACGCGACGGCGATCGAGGTCGGTGCCGAGCGGATGGTCGAGATCGCCGACGAGGTGCTCGGCTAGGTCGTCTGGCCGGCCGTGCGCCCGGCGGCCGGTCCGCGCCGGACCGGAGGTGTGGGGCGGCGCCCGGCCCTCCCCACACCGGTGGGTGGCGCCTGCCGGCGCCGGCGGCCCGGGGTCAGGTGGCGTTGGCGCGGGCGCGGCGGTGCCGGCCGTACCAGGCGATGCCGATCGCGACCCCGACGCCGACGCCGATCGCCGCGGCGGCGACCGGGACGGCGGGGCGCTGCCGCAGCCGGCGGCCGAGCGGCACCGGGTTGCGGAACTCCAGGATCGGCCAGCCCTGCTCGGTGGCCAGCTTGCGCAGCCCACGGTCGGGGTTGACCGCGGTCGGGTGGCCGACGCACTCCAACAGGAGGCGGTCGGTGATCGAGTCGGAGTACGCGTACGACTCGGTGAGGTCGTAGCCGCGCTCGGCGGCCAGCTGGCGAACCGCCTCGACCTTGTGCGGGCCGGCCGCGTAGAACTCGACCTCGCCGCTGTACCGCCCGTCGACCACCGCCATCCGGGTGGCGATCACGTCGGCGACTCCGAGCAGCTCGCCGATCGGGCGGACGATCTCCTCCCCCGAGGCGGAGACGAGGACGACGTCCCGGCCGGCCGCCTGGTGCTCCTCGATGAGAGCGGCGGCCTCGGCGTACACGTAGGGGTGGATGAGGTCGTGCAACGTCTCGGCCACGATCTGCCGGACCTGTTCGACCTGCCAGCCCTTGCACAGCGCCGCGAGATAGTCCCGGGTCCGCGCCATCGTCTGCTCGTCGGCACCGCCCAGCCGGAACATCAGCTGCGCGTACGCCGACTTCACCACGTCGCGGCGGCTGATCAGCCCGTCCCGGTAGAACGGCCGTCCGAACGCCAACGCGCTCGACTTGGCGATGACGGTCTTGTCCAGATCAAAAAATGCGGCGCTTCGGCCCACGGCGCGCCAGTCTAGTCTGATGGTTTAAGGTCACCAGGTGCGCGGGGCCGCCTTTGGTAGTTCTCGGCCGGTTACCGGGGTGATTGGGTCGATCAGTACCCTGGGTGATCGCTGTCACACCGCCAGAGGCGACATTCGCGCGGAGTGGACGTAGACACCACTCGACGTATACAGGCCGACTCAGGCATGCTTGTATCCACGACACACTTTCATATCCTCTGTGCTCGTAGACCTCGACGGTCAGCACCCCCCGCGGCCGTCGAGCGGTTCGGCTCGACCCCCCCGGAGCCGAACCCCGGACGACCCCCGTCTCCCCCCGACGGGGGTCGTCGCCTTTTCCGGCGAGGCGGCTCAACGGGCCACGGCGTGCCGAGGGTGCCCGTCCGTGGGCGGAACACCGGGCGGCGTCGCGCCGGCACCGCCGCGCCCACCCGCGTCACCCGGAATCTCGGAGGTACGTGTCGCCCAACATCGCGACGAGTGCGAGGGTGAACGGGAGAGCGAACGGCTTTCGTGCGCCATGAGGACGTCGTGGTGTCCTGCTGCGCCGAAGGACCGATCCGGCGGGAGGTGTCGACGCCGTTCGCCGGGTGGGTTCGTCGGCTGGTACCAGGCACGGGTCGAACGAGGATGTGGGCCCCGATGAACGGGTGTGAGGTGTGCGGAGCCGCCGAGGCCGTCTGTACGGCCGGCACCGACGACGGTGATCTTGAGCTGTGCGCGGGCTGTGCCGGCGTGCTCCGGGCAAGCGAGGGATGGCGGCTGGGCGAGCCGTCCCACGGTGCGGAGTCGTACGTGGCCGATCCTGACTCCTGTCCCGCGTCACCGGGAACACCGGCCGGCCTCGGGTGGGACCGGGCCGGGGGGACCGAGGCACCGACCGTCTGACCGAAGCGCGTCCCTCACGTGCCCCTCGCCGAACGGCGAGGCTCGGGGCCGGAGCGGTCCCGACCGGGCGGCGGTGTCGACGCCGGTCACCGTGGCCGGACCGGGCAGGACCCGAGAATCGCCGTTCGAGCCCGCAGCAGGGCGGATCGTCTCGGTGGTGCCGCACCCTCTACCAGATCAGGTCGGAATCCGGGCGTTTTCCACAGCGGGGCAGGTTGTCCACAGCGACGCGTGCGGGGCGAGCCTCGCGACCGCCCGCGCGGCCATGGTGTCCGGGTAACCCCACATCTCCGCGGGAGGACCTGATGCCGAGCCGTACCACCGTCCGCACCGGGCCGCCGTTACCCCTGGTCGTGACCTCGGACGCCGCGCTGCTCGACGAGTTGCTCCGACTCGCCGCCGCCGGCGGGACCGAGGTGGAGGTGGCGTCGGACGCGGTCGCGGCACGCACCCGATGGGTGCCCGCGCCGATCGTCGTGGTCGGCGCCGACCAGGCCCGGGCGTGCCTGCGGGCCCGGTTGCCCCGGCGACCCCGGGTCGTCCTCGTCGACCGGTCCGGGCAGAGCGACGGCCCACCGTGGGAGGTCGCCGAGCAGATCGGGGCCGAGCACGTCGCACTGCTGCCGGCCGCCGAGTCGTGGCTGGTGGACCGGTTCGGTGAGAGCGGGCAGGCCGACGGGACCGGCCCCGGCGGTCCGGCTCGGATCATCGCCGTGGTCGGCGGCCGGGGTGGCGCTGGTGCGAGCGTGCTCGCCGGCGGTCTCGCCGTCACCGCCGCCCGGCGCGGGCTGCGGACCCTGCTGGTCGACGCCGACCCCCTCGGCGGCGGGCTGGACCTCGTGCTCGGCTGGGAGCAGTTGGAAGGGCTGCGCTGGCCGGCGCTGACCGAGGCTGACGGCAGGGTCGATCCTCTGGCACTCGTGCGGGCGCTGCCCAGCCGGGGCGACCTGGTCATGCTCTCCTGGGACCGCGGTGACCCGCTCGCCCTGCCACCCCAGGCGATGACGGCCACGATGGACGCCGCGCGGCGGGGCCGCGACATCGTCGTCGTCGACCTGCCCCGCCATCTCGACGAGCCGGCCGTGGTCGCGCTTCAGGCCGCCGACCAGGCATTCATCCTGGTTCCCGCCGAGTTGCGGGCCACCGCCGCAGCCGCCCGGGTGGCCGCGATCGCGAGGTCACACTGCGCCAATCTCTCGCTCATCGTCCGTGGCCCCGCCCCCGGTCGGCTCAAGCCCCGGGAGGTCGCCCGCGCGCTCGACCTGCCACTGGTCGGCACGCTGCGTCCCGAACCAGCGCTGTGCCGGAGCCTGGAGCGGGGCGAGGCGCCGACGGCCGACGGGCGGGGGCCGCTGGCCGCGCTGTGCCAGCGGATCATCGCCGACCTCACCGGCGAGGTCGAGGTCAGGGCGGACGCCCGATGAGCAGCCGGGCAGAGCTCGCGGCCCGGGTCCGACGGCGCTTCGCCACCGACGGTACGGCCGTCACCCCCGCCGCGGTCGTCGCGGCGGTCCGCGCCGACCCCAACGCCGCGGTGTTGGGCGACACGACCGTGCTGCGGTTGGCCACCCGGGTGCACCAGGACCTCGTCGGGGTCGGTCCGCTGGCCCCGCTGCTCGCCGACGCGGCAGTCACCGACGTGCTGGTGAACGGTTCCACGGTCTGGGTCGACCGGGGCGCCGGCCTCTGCCGGGTCGAGGTGCCGCTGGGCGGGCCGGACGAGGTACGCCGGCTCGCGCAACGCCTCGCCGCCGCCTGCGGGCGCCGGCTGGACGACGCCAGCCCGTACGTCGACGCGCGGCTGCCGGACGGAACCCGGCTGCACGCCGTCCTGCCCCCGGTCGCCACCGACGGCCCCTACCTCTCCCTGCGTACCTTCCGGCAGCGCCCGTTCACCCTCGACGAGCTCGTCCGGCAGGGCACGGTCACCCGCGCCGCCGCCACGCTGCTCGCGGCGGTCGTCGCCGCCCGGCTGGCCTACCTCGTGGTCGGCGGCACCGGCTCCGGCAAGACGACCCTGCTGAACACCCTGCTCGGTCTGGTGCCACCGACCGAGCGGATCGTCCTGGTCGAGGACGCCGCCGAGCTGCGACCGGTGCATCCACACGTCGTGGGCCTGCAGGCGCGTACGTCCAATGTCGAGGGAGCGGGCGCGGTCGGGCTGAGTGACCTGGTCCGGCAGGCGTTGCGGATGCGCCCCGACCGGCTGGTGATCGGGGAGTGTCGGGGAGCCGAGATCGTCGACCTGCTCTGTGCGCTGAACACCGGGCACGAGGGCGGGGCCGGCACCCTGCACGCCAACACGCCGGACGACGTGCCGGCCAGGCTGGAGGCGCTCGGTCTGCTCGGTGGACTGCCCCGGCCGGCCCTGCACGCCCAGGTCGCCGCCGCGTTGCAGGTGCTCCTTCAGGTCCGGCGGGTCGGCGGCGACCGGGTGCTGGAGGCGGTCTGCCTGTTGCTGCCGTCCGGTCCCGAGCGGCTCGTCACGGTCGTCCCGGCCTGGAGTCGGGGGCGAGGGCTGGGGCCGGCCGCCCCGGCACTGGCCGCGCTGATCGCCGAGCGGGGCGTGCCGGTGCCGCCCGTGCTCGCCACCGCCGCCGGCACGGGGGCGGCGGCGGGGCGGCGCGAGGTCACCGGAGGCTCCTCGTGACCGAGCGCTGGACGGTCGTCGCCTGCCTGACGGTGGCCGCCCTGCTCCTCCTCGGGCCCGGTGGACGAGCCCGGTCACGACACCGGGCTCTCCACGGCCGTCGGCGGAGCACCCGGCGCCCGGGCCTGCACCACCTGCTCGACGTGGCGCCGCCCTGGCAGGTCGTGCTGGGTTCGGCGGCCTGCGGAGCGACCGTGGGAGCGTTCGCAGCCGGGCCGGTCGCCGGGATCGCCCTCGCCACCTACACCGGGCTCGCGGTGCGGGTGGCGTACCGCCGTCGCGCGGGGCGGCTCGCCCGGCAGAGCCGCCGCCGTCACCTCGACGGGCTGGCCGCGCTCGCCGCCGACCTGCGGGCCGGGCTGCGGCCGTCGGCGGTCCTGCCGGCTCCGGCCGCTCCCGGCCGATCCGTCGACTCCGTCCGGGTGGCCCACCGGTCCCACGGCCTCACCCGGGCATCCGACCGGCTCCCCGAGCTGGCCCGGGCCGCCGTCCGCATCGCCGAGCAGACCGGCGCACCCCTGGCGGAGTTGCTGGAGCGGATCGAGGCCGACGCGCGAGCTCTGGACCGCGCCCTCGCCGCGGCCGACGCGCAGGCGGCCGGGGCCAGGGCGACGGCCGGACTGCTCGCCCTGCTCCCGCTGGGCGGCATCGCCCTCGGGTACGGCATCGGCGCCGATCCGGTACGGATCCTGCTGCACACCCCGATCGGGGCGGCCTGCACGGTCGGCACGGTGGCGCTGCAACTGGCCGGTCTCACCTGGGCAGACCGGCTCGGTGGTACGACCCGGGCGGCGGGATGAGCCCAGACCAGGTGGCCGGCGCCGCGGCACTGGCCGGCGTGGCGCTGCTGGTGGTGCTCCCCGCCCGTCCCGGCCGGCGACCGTCCCGGCGCCGGCTGGCGGGACTCGGTCGCGGCGGCGCGCCGCCGCGCGTGGCTGGGACGTCGCCCGTCGCGGCGGTTTGGCGGGGCGGGCCGGGCGGGCGGCGCCCGCTCGGGCTCGACCGGACACGGCTCGTCGCCGCGCTCGCCGGGCTGACGGCCGGAACCCTGATCGGCGGCTGGCCCGCCGTTCCGGTCGGGTTGGTGACCACCATCCTGTTCGACCGTCTCCTGCGGCGGCTGGAGCCGGCGGCGATCCGGCGGCGACGGCTGCGGGAGGCCGAGGACCTGCCGCTCGCCGCCGACCTGCTCGCGGCCGCGCTCCGGGCCGGGGCGCCGGTCGACCGCGCGGTGTGCGCCGTCGCCGAGGCGCTCGGCGGGCCGCTCGGGGAACGGCTGATCCAGGTCGGCCGGACGTTGCGGCTCGGCGGTGACCCCGGGGAGGCCTGGGGCTCGCTGGCCGGAGTCGCCGGCGCCGAACGACTGACCCGGGCGGCGCTGCGGTCGGCGGCCAGTGGGGCCGCGCTCGCCGGGGCGCTGACCCGGCTGGCGGACGACCTGCGCGCCGACCGGGTGATCGCCGCGGAGGCGGCGGCCCGGCGGGCCGGCGTCCTCATGGTCTTGCCGCTGGGGCTGTGCTTTCTGCCCGCCTTCGTTCTCGCCGGCCTGGTGCCGGTGGTCGTCGCCGTCCTCGACGACGTGCTCTGACCAGATCGTTGACAGGAGGAATCACTGACATGCTGCGCAAACTGATCGTCCGGCTGCGAGGTGACGACGGGATGAACACCGCGGAGTACGCCGTGGGCACCCTGGCCGCGGTCGCCTTCGCCGGTCTGCTGCTGAAGGTCCTGACCTCCGGCGATGTGCAGGCGGCGCTGACCGGCGTGATCGAGCGGGCGCTGAGGTGACCCGCGGTCGCCCGGTG
>CALGAM010000218.1 GCA_937951935.1 uncultured Micromonospora sp.
ATCGAGCTGGTGGTCACCTCCCAGTTCGGCTCGACCTCGATGCTGCAGCGCAAGCTGCGGGTCGGCTTCGCCAAGGCGGGGCGCCTGATGGACCTGATGGAGACCCGGGGGATCGTCGGCCCGTCCGAGGGCTCCAAGGCACGGGAGGTCCTGGTGAAGCCGGACGAGTTGGAGGAGACCCTGGCCGCGCTCCGCCCGGCCGACTGACCCGCCGGTACCCGGCCGGCTGCCCCGCCCCGGCCGCGGTCGGCGCAGGTGTGTCGTTCGTGCCCGGTCCGACCTCACGCACTTGACCTCAAGCATTGTTGACCTATCAGGATCCGGGCATGACACGTTTCATCACCGACGCCGAGGTCGCCGCCCGGCTGGACGCCCCAACCGCCGTCGCCACCATGCGGGCCGCCCTGCTCGCGGCGGACCAGGGCCGGCTCGTCGCCCCGCCCCGGACCTCCGCGCCGCTGCACGGCGGCCGGCTGGTGCTGACCGTCGGCCACCTGCGCGGCGAGTGGTACGGCTACCGCTCGTACGACACCCTGGACCGGCCGGACGGCGAGCAGGTGGTGGTCCTGCACGACGCGGACACGGGCCGGGTCCGGGCCGTCGCCGTCGGCGAGGAGATCGGCTCGCGGCGGACCGGGGCCCTCGGCGGGGTGGCGGTGCAGGCCCTCGCCCGTCCGGACGCCGCCACCGTCGGGGTCGTCGGTGCCGGCCGCCAGGCCTGGACCCAGCTCTGGGCGATCGCGGCGGTACGGTCCCTGCGGGAGGTCCGTGTCTTCAGCCGCACCCCGGCCCGCCGGGAGAAGTTCGTCGCCCGGGTCCGGTCCGAGCTCGGGATCACCGCCCGGTCGGTCGCGGATTCGGCCTCGGCGGTACGCGACCGGGACGTCGTGGTGGTGGCGACGACCAGCCCGAGCCCGGTGCTCACCGCCGCCGACCTGAGCCCCGGCTGCCACGTGAACCTGGTCGGCTACAAGCAGGTCGGGCGCGCCGAGTTCGGTGTCGACCTGCTGGACCGGGCGGATCTGCTGGTCACCGACTCGCCCGCCCAGGCCGCGGCGTACGACCCGCCGATGCTCGCCGCGGTCGAGCCGTACCTCGGCCGGCTCCGCGCGCTCGGCGCGGTGTTGGCGGGGAGGGAGCCCGGCCGGACCACCCCGGAGCAGGTGACCGTGTTCTGCTCGGTGGGACTGGCGGGCAGCGAGGTGTTCCTCCTCGACCGACTGACCAGGTCGGGCCCGGAGCGCGACTGGTTCGGGTGATTCGCCAGGTTCGCTCGGTCGTGGCGGGACCGAGTGTTTCGCCCCACCGGACACCCGCGGTCGGAGTGAGCCAGCCGACCGGGACGGTACCGCCCCCGTCGTGCCGTCAGCCCGACCGGTACCCTCGGGTGGTGTCTGCCACGTCCTCCTCCTCTCCGGCTGCTGGCCGTCGGGTCGCCGTGCTCACCCTGGGCTGTGCCCGCAACGAGGTCGACTCGGAGGAGTTGGCGGCCCGGCTGCATGCCGACGGGTGGCAGGTGAGCACCGACGGCGAGGGCGCCGACGTGGTGCTCGTCAACACCTGCGGGTTCGTCGAGAAGGCGAAACAGGACTCGATCCAGACCCTGCTGGCCGCCGCCGACACCGGGGCCAAGGTGGTGGCGGCCGGCTGCATGGCCGAGCGGTACGGCCGCGAGCTGGCCGACAGCCTGCCCGAGGCCCAGGCGGTGCTCGGCTTCGACGACTATCCGGAGATCTCGGCCCGTCTGGCGGCGGTCCTCGACGGACAGCGGCTTCCCTCGCACGCTCCCCGGGACCGTCGGCGGCTGCTGCCCCTGACCCCGGTGGCCCGGCAGCGCAGCGGTGTGGTGGTCCCGGGTCACGGTGACGGACAGCCACCCGCCCGTCCGGCCAACGCCTCGGCGACCGCCGCGCACGCCCCGGCGCACCTGCGTCCGGTGCTGCGCCGTCGGCTCGACTCCAGCCCGGTCGCCCCGCTCAAGCTGGCCAGCGGCTGCGACCGGCGCTGTGCGTTCTGCGCCATCCCCACCTTCCGCGGCGCGTTCGTCTCCCGCCCTCCCGAGGAGCTGCTCGCCGAGGCGGAGTGGCTGGCCCGCGAGGGGGTCCGCGAGCTGGTCCTGGTCAGCGAGAACTCCACCTCGTACGGCAAGGACCTCGGCGACCCCCGCCTGCTGGAGAAGCTGTTGCCGCAGCTCGCCGCGATCGACGGCATCGTGCGGGTCCGGGTCAGCTACCTGCAGCCGGCCGAGATCCGGCCGGGGCTGCTGGAGACGATCGCCACCACGGCGGGGGTCGCGCCCTACTTCGACCTCTCCTTCCAGCACTCCAGCGAGCCGGTGTTGCGCCGGATGCGTCGGTTCGGCTCGACCGCCCGCTTCCTCGACCTGCTGGCCGAGGTCCGCCGGCTGGCGCCCGACGCCGGGGTGCGCAGCAACGTCATCGTCGGGTTCCCGGGGGAGACCCGGGCCGACGTCGAGGAGCTCGTCCGGTTCCTCAGCGCGGCCCGGCTCGACGCGATCGGCGTCTTCGACTACAGCGACGAGGACGGTACCGAGGCCGCGAGCCTGCCGGGCAAGGTCGCGGCGGCGACGATCAGGCGCCGCTACGAGCGGATCTCGGCGCTGGCCGACGAACTCTGCGCGCAGCGTGCCGAGGAGCGGGTCGGGTCGACGGTCGAGGTGCTCGTCGACTCGGTCGACGGCGGCGTGGTGGAGGGCCGGGCGGCCCACCAGGCTCCCGAGGTCGACGGGTCCACCACCCTGGTGGCGCCGGACGACGGCGCGGTGGACCTGGCGACGCTGCGTCCGGGTGACCTGGTCCGGGCGACGGTGACCGGCACCGAGGGTGTGGACCTGGTCGCCGTACCGGTGGCGATGGTCTCCGCGGCTGCCCGGGGGAACGGGTGAGGCCGCCGCGGACGCGTCGGCGCGCCGGCTCGCGGCGCGCCGGTGGTGGGCCGTGGCCGAGTGCGTTCGCGGTGACGTCGTGACCGAGCTGCCGGAGCCGGTGTCGACCGCGGCGAACCCTCCCGTGGTGGCCGGTGCGGGTGGCCGGCGACCGGTGTCGGCGGGCCGGGGCGGGTCGGTGCCGGTGGTCAACGCGGCCAACGTGCTGACCGTGCTGCGGCTGGCGCTGGTGCCGGTCTTCGTCGGGCTGGTGGTCGTCTCCGACCTGATCCGGCCGGGCTGGCGGGTGGCCGCCTGCCTGACCTTCGCGTTCGCCTCCGCGACCGACCTGGTCGACGGCTGGGTCGCCCGCCGCTACGCGCTGGTGACCTCGTTCGGCAAGGTCGCCGACCCGATCGCCGACAAGGCGCTGACCGGCACCGCGCTGGTGCTGCTGTCCTGGTACGACCGGATTCCCTGGTGGGTCACGGTGCTGATCCTGACCCGCGAGTTCGGTGTGACCCTGATCCGGTTCTGGGTGATCCGGTACGGCGTCATCGCGGCCAGCCGGGGCGGCAAGGTCAAGACCGCCGTCCAGATCCTGGCGATCGTCTGGTATCTGTGGCCCGTGTCGCCGAGCGCGGCCGGGGTCGGGCCGGTGATCCTCGGCGTCGCCGTCGTGGTGACGGTGCTCACCGGGCTGGACTACGTGGTCCGGGCGCTGCGGCTGCGGCGGTCGGTCCGCTGATCGCGGCGTACGGTGGACTGCCGTCGTCCTCGGCGTCCTCGGGGGTGGGAGAGGGTGGCGTGGAGGTGACCGGGACGAGCCCGGTGGACGCGACCGACCGCCACGGGCGGGCAACCGGCGGTGCCGCCGAGGTGGTACGTGAGCTGGCGGAGCGCCGGGCGAGCCTGGCCGTGGTGGAGTCGCTCACCGGCGGACTGTTGGCCGCCACGATCGTGGACGTCCCCGGGGCGAGTCGGGTGTTCCGGGGTGCCCTGGTGGCGTACGCGACCGAGTTGAAGGCGTCGCTGGTCGGGGTGCCGGCGCCGCTGCTCGCCGCGCGTGGCGCGGTGGACCCGGATGTGGCCGTCGCGCTCGCCGAGGGCGGCCGGAGGCGGTGCGACGCCGACTGGTGCCTGTCGACCACCGGGGTGGCCGGCCCACAGCCACAGGACGGCAAGCCGGTCGGACTGGTCTTCGTGGCGGCGGCCGGCCCCTCCGGCACCGTGGTTCGCCGACTGGAACTCGACGGCGACCGGCGGCGGATCCGGACCGCCACGGTCGAGGCCGCCCTCCGGCTGCTCACCGACCGGCTGCGCGCCGGGCCCGCGCCGGGGGCCGGCGGTTGACCGTGACCGCGCGTCGGGCGGATGTGCCTGGCCAACAGGGGTGGTGGTGGGTGCCGGGCGGATTTCCGTGGCGGGCCGGGATGTCGTGAGCGCCCGTAGCGGGTACGGTTGCGGGAAAGCTCGGGTGGCCGATGCCGTGGGGTGCCACTGCCGCCGCCACCGCCGCGTGGTGGCTCCGACGGCGCCGGTTCGCTCTCCGGGGAAGGTTGTCCCGTGACACGGGAGGTGTGATGGTCCTGCTACGCCGGGTCATCGGTGATGCGCTGCGTGCGCGCCGGCAGGGACAACATCGGACCCTGCGCGAGGTCTCATCTGCCGCGAACGTGAGTCTGGGCTACCTCTCCGAGATCGAGCGGGGTCAGAAGGAGGCGTCCAGCGAGCTGCTTGCCGCGATCTGCGATGCCCTCGGTGCCCGTCTGTCCGAACTGCTCCGGGACGTCAGCGAGACGGTGGAGATCGCCGAGCGGCTGCCCGACGTGCTGAGCCCGGACGCCAGGGAACGACCGGCGACGGAGCAGGTGCCGGCGGCCCGCTCCGCCCCGGGGACGCCGCTGCGCCGCCAGGGCGCGGCGAAGGGTGCCGAGACGGCAACTTCCGGGCGCTCGACGACGCACCGCGCCACGCCGGCCCGGTCCTCCTCGGAGGGGAAGCCGGCGGCCGTGCCGAACCGTCGGAAGTCGGCTCCGCAGTCGGCGTTGGTCGACGCGATCGGCCCCCGTCCCGGCCGGCCATCGGTGACCGGGCGCGGTCGGGCTGGGCGCCGGGTCCCGCCGCTGCCGGGCGACGGGGTGCGACAGGTCGCGACCGACGGCACCGTCTCGGTGACGGTCCGGCAGGACTCCCCGCTCAAGGCGACCCTCCGGGCCACCCGTCGGATCCACCCGACCGCCGGCGCCAACCACGAGCGCGACGTCGTCTGCGTCGCCTGACGCGGGCCCCGCGGCCCGGCCGGTGCGACCCGGCTCGTCCCCGCGACCGCCGGACGCGGCCGGGGTCCCGGCCGCGCCGTCGTCGACGATCTGGCTGCTCGCCGGAGCGCGGGTTACGGTGGCCCGAGCAGCGTCTCCGGTGACCGTCACCCCGGGGTCGTACGCCGGAGTGGCGCGGGACTGGGACGATGGAGATCGTGCGGCGCCGGTTCCTCCGCGGCCCGGCCGGCACGGCAGGCGGAGTGATCGACACTGAGGGGATGTCGGGGAGATGGCGAACCCGTTCGTCAAGGGCTGGCGCTACCTCTTGGCGCTGTTCGGGGCCAAGATCGATGAGTACGCGGACCCCAAGGTGCAGATCCAGCAGGCGATCGAGGAGGCACAGCGTCAACACCAGGCGTTGGTGCAGCAGGCCGCTGCGGTGATCGGCAACCAGCGCCAGCTCGAGATGCGGCTCTCCCGGCAGATGTCCGAGGTCGAGCGACTGCAGGGGATGGCCCGGCAGGCCCTGGTCCTCGCCGACCGGGCCCGCGCCAACGGCGACGAGGCCGAGGCCGCCAGGTACGAGCAGACCGCGCAGACCGTCGCCACCCAGCTCGTCGCCGCGGAACAGGCCGCCGAGGACCTCAAGACGTTGCACGACCAGGCGATCAACGCCGCGACGCAGGCCCGCCGGGCGGTCGACAACAACAGGATGCTCCTGGAGCAGAAGCTGGCCGAGCGGACCAAGCTGCTCAGCCAGCTCGAGCAGGCGAAGATGCAGGAGAGCATCGCCCGCTCCCTGGAGTCGATGTCCGCGATCACCGCACCGACCGGCACGCCCTCCTTGGACGAGGTGCGGGAGCGGATCGAGCGGCGGTACGCCACCGCGATGGGCCGGGCCGAGCTGGCCAGCACGTCGATCGAGGGCCGGATGCTGGAACTCCAGAAGTCCACCCTCGACCTGGCGGGCGCCTCCCGGCTGGAACAGATCCGGGCCAGCATGGCCGGTGAGAAGCTGGGCGCCACACCGGCTGCCGAGCCGGCGGTCCCGGCGGCGGACCCGGCCAGCGTGGCCCGCCTCGACGAGATCCGCGCCAGCCTGGCCCGCGACAAGCAGGCCGGCGGCAACACCACGGCCGGCTGAGCCGTCGGAGGCCGGGGAGGGAGACAGGCGAGATGGCGGACGCGCGTACCCGGCACCTGCGCCGGCTGCGGAGCCTGCGCCGGGCCGTCCGGCGGTGGAGCGTCCTGGCCGCCGGCCTGACCGGGGCGGCCGCGGTCCTGACCCCGTACCAGGGTCTCGGGTTGCCCGACGCGGCCTGGACCGCCGCCGCCGGTGGGTCGGTGGTGCTGGCGCTGTGGCGCTGGTCCGACCTGCGCGCGTTCGCGGCCCGGCCGGTCCCACCGCCGCCCGAGCCGATCACCGCCGAGCAGGCTCGGGCGCGGCTGGTCGCCGCGGTCGAGCGGATGCCCGCCGGGCGGCTGGCGGTGGCGGAGGTACGCCGCCACCGCGCCCGGCTGGCGCTGCGCGGTACGGCGGCGGCGGGTCCGTGGAGTCGACTGGACCAGGCCTCGGCCACGCTGGACGGGCTCGCCGCCCGACTGACCGGGCCCGGCGAGTCGGCGGTGCTGGAGGCGGCGGTGGCGGAGCGGTCGCTGCGCGACCTGGCCGACCGGGTGGCGAGCGTGGAGCGGGCGCTGCGCCTGGCACCCGAGGACGTCCGCGCCGATCTGGCCGCCGCGCACCGCTCCCTGCGGGAGCAGCTGGAGAGCGGGGTGACCGCCTACGAGCGGCTGGTGGCGGCGGCCGCCGCCTACGTCGCCGAGAACGGCCGGGACGATCACGCGGCCGTCTCCCGGCTCGGCGAGGCGACCGACCTGTTGCGCGGAGTCGCGGCCGGCCTCGCGGAGCTGCGTCGGACGGCCCGGCCGGCGGCCGACGCCACCCGGTAGACCCACGCCACCGGCGTGGTCCGTCGTCCGGGGCGATCCGGTGCGGTGCGGCGGCCACGCCACCGGAGGACGGCCCGGCGTCGCGGGTTCGCCGCGGCGGCGGTCAGCGCGGGATCCGCACCGAGACCGGTGTACCGAACGGGGACGCCCCCGCCGGGTTGGTGGCCTGGATCCGGTAGTGGTAGACGGCGCCAGGTTCCAGGTCGACGTCGACGTGGACCCGGGCGGTGCCGGGTACGGTCGTCGTGGTCAGGCCGTCGCCGAAGTCCGGGCGGGTGGCCCGGTGCAGGGTGAAGGCGTCGACCCGGCTGGTGACCGGTGTGGACCAGGTCAGCCGCACGGTGATCCCCGAACCGGCGGTCTCGACGGTCGCGGCGAACGCCGTCGGCGCGGTCGGCGTCGCCGGGGTGACCACGACGACGATGTTCGACCAGGGCGACGGGGCGCCGCGATAGCGGGTCCGGACGCGGTAGTAGTACGTGGTGTCGGCGGCGACCGGGATGTCCGGGCACCTGCTGCTGGCCGGGACGGTGGTGGTGACCAGCCCGCTGGTGAAGGTGGGGTTGGTGGCCCGCTGCAGGTCCACGGTGGTGGCGAGGGAACGGTTCACCCAGCTGGTGTGGACCCGCAGCGGCGGGTCGGGGGCGACGGTGGCGACCAGGTTGCCGGGGGCCACGAGGTGGACCACGCAACTCGCCCCGGTGGCCCACGCCGAGTGCGCCACGCCGTTCTCGGCCCGGACCCGGTAGTGGTAGGTGATGCCGGGGACGACGGTCGAGTCGGTGTACCGATCCACGGCGGCCGACACGACGAAGGTGGTCACGTCCCGGGTGAAGGCGGCGTCGGTGGCGCGTTGGATGCGGGTGCGGGTGGCGGGCGGACCGGGGACGCGGCCGGGGACGGGACGTGGCGGTGGGCCGCCGGTCGTCGTCGCCGGGCTCGTGCCGGGTTCGGGGTACGGCTCGGCGTCGGCCGGCGCGTTGTTGGTCCAGGCGACCACGATCGCCGGCGGCACGGTGGTGGAGCCCGGCGCGGGCTGGGCGGCGAGCCCGGTCGGCATGGCCGGGGCGCACCGCAGCACCAGCGGCCGGGTCATCTGCTGGTCGGCGTGGCTGAGCTGCTGGCAGTGCCAGACGTACTCCCAGCCGAAGTCGTGCAGCCGGTTCGTCACCGACGTCGGCTCGCCGGTGTGGGGATCGACCTGGGTGAGGCCGTCGGTGGTCCCGGCGGGCCGGGTCGGGTCGAGCAGACGCACGCTGTCGCCGACGGTGAACGGCAGCGGCGCGGGCAGGAGCGGGCGCAGCGCGACGATCGTCGCCTCACCCGGGTTGATCCGGATCGTCTCCTTCCAGCCGTACTCGTTCGGGTCCGGCGGTCGGACCGCGCCGTCGGGCCCGATCCGGCCGACGAGCTGGACGGTGCCGTGGTGGAAGTGCAGCGCGTGGGTGTCCGTCCCGTTGTGGGTGATCCTCCACAGCTGGGTGCCGTCCCGCGGCGACCCGACCGGGGTGGCGGGATCGCTCGGCAGCAGCACCTCTGTCGGCGGGTCGCTCCGGGTCAACGGGATCGTGGTCGGCACCGGCGTGCCGGAGTCGGGTACCTCGGTGCCGAGGCGGCAGGTCGACCGGCCGTACTCGGCGTCGAAGTCGGTCACGACCACCTTGTGCCGCAGGGGGAGCGTCACCGCGGCGGTGCCGCCGTACGGGGTGAACGTGAGCGAGTCGCCCCCGAACCGCGCGTACCCGGCGTGGGCGCCGAACGCGGCCTCGTACGCCGGCTGCGGCACGACCGGTGGCGGCTGGCTGCGCCGGTACGCCTCGGGAAGCACCGCCGCGAGCCGGTCCAGGTCGAACGGTGGTTCCGCCGGGCCGACCACCTGGATCTGCAGCAGGGTTCGGGTGTTCGGGCCGTATCCGGGGCGGGTGCTCGGTGCCCCGCCGGAGTCGGTCTGGTCCGGGTTGCCGGTGTAGTGGTCGTTGCGCGGGTCGAAGCCGGGCATCGGCGCCGGACAGTCGTTGTAGAGGATCAGGTGCGAGCCGGACGGCACGGCGGAGAAGTCGACGATCACGTCGGCACGCTCGCCCGGGGCCAGCAGGAGGGCGTGGTCGCTGACGGTCAGCACGGTCCCGGCTCGGGGGTCGTCCCGGTAGGTGACGGGTCTGCTGGGTATGACCGCCACCGCCGGCAGCAGCCCGCCCTCGGTGCCGATCTGGATCCAGTCCGGCCCGGCCGCGGCCGGGTCCGGCACTCCGCCGTCCCGACCGTCGGTCGGCCAGCCGGGTGGGAAGTCCGGGTTGGGCAGGGCCGCCACCATCGGCACCTCGCCGGCGTCGGGGTCGGCCAGGGTGCCGTCCGGGTGCCACATCGGCGCGTTCGACGCCGCGTAGTAGAGCTGGAGGTTCAGGCTGCGGTCGGTGCAGGCGTTGAGGATGCGGAACCGGTACGCCGCCGGGCGTAGCCGCAGGTACGGATAGGCGACCCCGTTGACCAGCGGGGTGTCCAGGAACGCCTCCGGTACCGCGGACGGCGTGGGGGTGCCGGGCACGGCCGGTGGTTCCCACGGTCGGGTTGCCGGGTCGTGGTGCGCGTTCGGTGCCGGTCCGTGCGCGGTGCCGGTGGACGGTGGCCAGGACCAGGGACCGTAGTCCCAGCGTCCCGTCGGGTTCCTGCCCGACTCGTTGTACGGATTCTGGCGGGGCATGTAGACGTGCGGGAACCAGAGACTGCCCCGACCGCCCCAGTTGGCGACGTTCCAGGTGGGGTCCTCGGCGGCGAGCTGGGCGTCGTCCGGCACGAAGGTCTTGTCCTGCAGCACCAGGACGATCTCCTCGGCCGGGATGGTCCCGTCGGCCACGAGCCGGCGCTCCACCGGGTCGTCGAGCCGGTAGAGCCCGATCTGGCCGGAGTAGACGGTCAGCCGGGCGATGCCGTCGCTCTGGTCGTGGTACCAGAGCAGCCGGGCGCTCAGCCGGTTCGGGTAGTAGGCGGTGGCCGTCCCGGGCTCCGGGGCGGGCATGTCCGGTACCGCGGCGTACCCGGCCCCGCGCGGGTACGGCGTCGGCTCGCCGGCCGGGGTGAACCACTGGTGCGGCCCACCGGCGCTGATCCACGGCGCGTCGCCACCGTGCAGGTGGACGGAGCAGCGGTTCTGCGGGTAGCGTTCCAGGCCGCCCCGGGGACCGGCGCCGGCTCCCCGGACCGTCGGGTCCACCGGCAGGAAGAGGTCGCCGGCGGAGCCGGTCGGCAGCTGGTTGACGTACCTCACCCGCACCGGACGGTCCCGCCGGGCCACGATCAGGGGTCCGAGGTGGTACGGCCGTTCCGGTGGCGCCACCGTGTTGTGCCCGGCGTCGTCGGTGCCGTTGTTGAGCTGCCGGTACCCGCGCAGCCGGGTCGGCGGCAGGTCCGGGTGGAGGCGCTGGGTGTACTCCTGCACCCCGATCTCGTAGTAGTCGCATCCCGGGTACGTCACGGTGTCGGGCACCGCCACCGGGATCCGGGCGCCCAGTTCGGTCGGCTCGGACCCGACCCGGGGCAGTGCGGTGACGAACTTCCGGATGCCGGTGCCCGGGATGACCGCCCCGGTCGCGTCCGCCACCGGCCGTGGGCTGTACGCGAAGTTCGGGACGAAGCCGAAGTAGTCCGGCGGGGCGGTGGGGTCGAGGACCGACCCCGGCGGCTCCTTGCCGCGTCGGGCCGCCGGTACCAGCGCCCGTACCGGCCGGCGGCCGGTGGGTTGGCGGGGAATCGGCTGCCGCCCGGTTCGCCGCTGCGTGGCGTGCGCGGCGCGGGCGGCCCAGCGTGCGGCAAGCCCTCTGAACATGATCACGCCCTTCCCCGGAGAGCGGCCTGCCGGCACCGTTCGTCTGGCCCGCCGACGCGCCATCCACGCGTCCCGCGGCCGGACCGACCGGTCCGCCGCCGCTCACCGTGATGACGATCCGTAAGCAGTCAACCGCGGAAGGGCATCGTTGGATACGGTTTCGGCCGGGTGAGCGACCAGGAGCCAGAAACGGCACAGCGGACGTCGACGCCGTCACGCGGTGAACCCGGCCGCCCGGCCTCCGGGACGGGCCGTTTCCGGTGTCGTCGCCGGCGGCGGTCCTAGCCCGGGCCGGGCTGGCAGACCGGGCACCAGTAGGTGACCCGCTCACCCTGTTCACGCCTGCGGATCGTCGCCCCGCAACGGCGGCAGGGTAGTGCACGCCGGCCGTAGACGTAGCTGGTCTGCCCCCGGCGCAGCGAGCCGGTGGTGCTCTGGGTCCAGCGTCCCCGGTTGGCCGTCATCAGCCGGTGGGCGAGCGCGACCAGGCCCGCCAGGTCCGGTACGTCGCGGACCGGCGTCCACGGCGACACGCCGCGCAGGAAGAGGAGTTCCGACTTGTAGAGGTTGCCGATGCCGGCGAGGTTGCGTTGGTCGAGCAGCGCCTCGGCGATGCTCCGGGTCGGTTGGGCGGCGAGCCGCCGGACCGCCTCGGCCGGGTCCCAGTCCGGGCCGAGCAGGTCCGGCCCCAGGTGTCCGACCAGGGTCTCCTCCTGCGAGGTCGGGAGCAGGGCGAGCTCGTGCAGGTGGTAGCCGACCGCCACCGCGTCCGCGGTACGCAACACCACCCGGATCGTGTGCGCCGGCCGTGCCGCCCACCGCTCGCCCGGGGCGTACACCCGCCAGGCGCCGTCCATGCGCAGGTGTGAGTGCAGGGTCAGCCGCCGGCTGCCGGGGCGGGGCGGGTCCCCGTCCGGGGAGTGGGAGGAGGCCGGAACCTCCGGCAGACGCAGGCGCAGCAGCAGGTGCTTGCCCCGGGACCGGGACTCCAGCACGGTCGCCCCGGTCAGCTCGGTGGTGGCCAGGTGCGGCACCCGGAAGTCGGTGGCGGTCAGCCGGCTGCCGGCCAGCGCGCGGTGCAGCGTGCGGGCCGTGTTCCAGACGGTGTCGCCTTCGGGCACCCGCTCATCTTCCTCCGGCGGATCCCGCGGGCGGCGGTCGCCACGACGGCGGGTCCGACGAGGCGGGCCGGCCACCGGTCACGACCGGTGGCCGGCCGGGCGCCCCTGCCCGACCGGGCCGACCCTCCGGCGGGTCCGGCCCGTCGTCGGGCACGGTGTGGCGGTCGGGCGAGTCAGGGCATCTCGTCCGGCCGGGGTGGGCGGACCAGGTCCTGGTAGCGCGGGTGGCTCGCGCCGTAGATGGCGTAGTTGAGCCGGGCGTGCGACAGACTCAGGTCACCGTTGGGGCCACCCCGGGCGATGTCGGCGGTTTCATCGGTGGAACCGTCTTCGGTCCAGAAACAGACGGGACAGGTGCCGCCCCCGGTTCGGTGTCCGCAGCACTGGCAGGCGGCGACATCGGTCGAGTGTTTCCCCACGGCGGTAAGCATTCCACAGTGGCGCGGCCGGGGCACAGTGGACGATATCGGTTTCCCGGTCGGATCTCCGGCGGCCGGTGCGGCCCCTGGCGGACCCGGCGATCCGGCCCCGTCCGGCCTGGTGCGGCCGTCGGCCCGCGGGTCCGGCCCCGGTCCCCGGCCCCGGTCGGTCACTCCAGCCGCAGGACGTCACCGGGACGCACCCCGAGCGCCTCGTCCGCCCGGCCACCGTTGACGGCGACCGCGAGCTGACCGGCGGAGTCGACGTACACGACGAGCTGGCCGGGGGCGGCGTCGCCGAAGGTTCCGCCCCGGACGGCCGTACGCTCGCCGATCCGGACCGTCGGCCCGAGCCGCTGCCACGCCGCGCCCGGCGCCGCCAGCTGCACGTTGCCGAAGTGGTCGATCGTCAGCACCTCGGCGCGTAGCCAGCCGTCCCCCTCCTCGACCACCGGGTCGGGTAGCCGGACCAGATCCGCCGGGTCGACCTCCGGCCCCGCCTCGGCCAGCGCCGCGCCGAGGGCGAACCGGGCGGCGGCCGGGGCGAAGACGTCGCGGCCGTGGAAGGTACGGGAGACCTGTGGGAACCACTCCGGATTGGTCAGCTCCACCGCCTCGGTCACCCCGCCGAGCGTGGTCGCGGCCCACGGCAGCAGCCCGTTGTCGGGGCCGACGAGCAGCCCGCCCGGGGTGCGGAGCGCGACGCCGCGCCGGGGCGTCCCGACGCCGGGATCGACCACCGCCACGTGTACGGCCGGCGGCAGGTGTCCGACGGTCTGGGCGAGCACCGCGGCGCCCCGGACGACGTCCCCGGGCGGGATGAGGTGGGTCACGTCGATCACCCGTACCCGCGGCGCGATCCGGGCCACGACACCGTGGCAGGCGGCGACGAAGCCGTCGGAGCGGCCGTAGTCGGTGGTCAGGCTGAGCCATTCGTACCCGGACACAGCCGCCAAGACTAGCCCGGGCGCGGGCGGCGGCTACACCTCGTCGGTCAGTCGTCGTTCGAGTACCAGCTCGTCGTGCAGTGGGATGCCGTGCTCGCCCAGCGTGGGGATGGTCGGCTTGCGCTGCCGGGCCCGGTCCACCGCCCCCGGGTCCACGCCGACGATGCGCAGCCCGCGTCGCTGGTAGAAGCGCAACGCCCGCAGGTTGTCGTTGGTGGTGATCAGCCAGAGCCGGTCCGCTCCCCGCTGCCGGGCGGTCTCGGTCGCGGCGTCCAGCAGCGCCGTGCCGATCCCGCGGCCGGGCTCGTCGGCCACGACGCTGACCACCTCCAGCCCACGCGCGTCGAGGTGCCAGGCGAGCGCGCCGCGGACCGCACCGGACGCCTCGACGGCGACCAGGGTGGGCAGCTCGCGCAGGTCGTATCGCACGTCGTGGGCGATGACGTACGGCCCGCCCCACTCCCTGTCGTGCAGCGCGTCGATCGCGCCCCGGTCGGCCGGAGCCGCCGCCCGTACCACGACGTCTGACACCTGTCGTCCTCACCCCCGGTCGACTGGCAAGGTAGCAGGCATGCGGCTTTGTATCTTCACCGAACCCCAGCAGGGCGCCTCCTACGCCGACCTGCTCCGGGTCGCCCGGCACGCCGAGGAGTGCGGCTTCGAGGGCTTCTTCCGGTCCGACCACTACCTGACGATGGGCGGGGACGGCCTTCCCGGCCCGACCGACGCCTGGCTGACGCTGGCCGCACTCGCGGTGCAGACGTCCCGGATCCGGCTCGGCACCCTGGTCACCTCCGCGACCTTCCGGCTGCCCGGGCCGCTGGCGATCAGCGTGGCCCAGGTCGACGCGATGAGCGGCGGTCGGGTCGAGCTGGGGCTCGGCACCGGGTGGTACGAGCCGGAGCACCAGGCGTACGGCATCCCGTTCCCACCACCCGC
>CALGAM010000219.1 GCA_937951935.1 uncultured Micromonospora sp.
CTGCATCGAGATTCCGACCGCGACGGCCAGGGGGACACCCAGCACGCCCGACTCGGTCGCACCCAGCCCGCGCGTCGTCTGGTAGTACAGCGGCGCCAGCAGCATGGAGCCGAAGTATCCCGCCGGGAAGAGCACCATGACGGTGAACCCGGCCGCGAAGGTGCGGTCGCGCAGCAGGCGCAGTCGCAGCAGCGGGGCGCGGGCGGTCACGCCCCGGGCGACGAATCCGACGACCAGCACCAGCCCGGCAACGGTGGGCAGCAGTGCCTGTGGTGCGGTGAGGTCGCCGCGCTCGCCGCCGGTGGTCAGTCCGAAGATCAGCAGGGCCAGTCCCGGCGACAGCGTCAGCAGGCCGGGCAGGTCCAGCCGACGCGCCGACCGGGGCTCGTCGCGCCGTAGCGTCCGTGTCGCGAGGACCAGCGCCAGCGCGCCGACGGGTAGGTTGACCAGAAAGATCCAGTGCCAGGTCGCGGTGTCGACCAGCCAACCGCCCAGGATCGGCCCGCTCGCCGGGCCGACCAGCACCGGAATGCCGAGTACGGCCATTGCCCTGCCCAGTCGTTCCCGGTCGGTGGCCCGTACGACCATCGTCATCCCGACGGGCATCAACAGGCCGCCGCCGAGTCCCTGGACGACCCGGAACAGCACCAGTGTCTCGACGTTCCAGGACAGTGCGGCCAGCCCGGACCCGACGGTGAACAGGGCGATGGCGGTCAGGTAGGTCCGCTTCGCGCCGAAGCGTGACACGGCCCAGGCGGCCGTCGGAATCACGGCGGCGAGCGCGAGGGTGTACCCGGTGACCACCCACTGGACGGCCGCGAGTGACGCGTCGAACACCACCGCGAGCGAGTGCAGGGCGACGTTGACGATCGTGGTGTCCAGTACCGCCATGATCGAGCTGATCACGATGACGGTGAGCATCCCGGCCAGGCCCCGGGAGGCTGCGGCGTCCGAGCCGGCGGTGGGATCGTCAGCCGGGCCGGTCCCGCCGACGTCGACTCCTCCGGCCCGGGGGACGGTGCCGGGCATGGCCGTCACTTTCCGTACGGATGCCTGGCGCGAGCGGCGCGCAGCGCGCGGCCCCACCACACCAGTTGGTCGACCATGCCGGTCGCGGCTCCTTCGCACACCGCCGCGTCGAGCGGCCTGCCGTCCTCGCCGAGTCCCGACCAGGGCCCGTGCAGGCTGACGGAGTCTCGCACCGTCACGGCGTGGAGTTCGGCGAAGACGAGCCGGAGCTGCTCGACCGCCCGGAGGCCGCCGCCCAGCCCACCGTAGGAGACGAAGCCGACCGGTTTGGCCCGCCACTCGTCGTAGTGCCAGTCGATGAGGTTCTTCAGGGCAGCCGGGAAGCTGTGGTTGTACTCGGGGGTGACGACCACGAACGCGTCGGCGGCCGTCAGTCGGGAGCTCACGTCGGCGAGGGTGGCCCGGGTTGCCGGCTCGGGTTCGGGCAGGCCGTCCCAGCCGGGCATGGTCAGGGGAAGGTTCAGGGCGGCGACGTCGATGACGTCGAGCGCGACGTCGGTGCGCTGGGCGACGTGGCGGGTGAACCACTCGGCCACGGCCGGACCGACGCGGCCACCGCGGACGCTGCCCACGATGACCGCGACCCGTAGCGGGGCGTCCTCGGCGGTCGCCAATTCCGTGGCGCGGACGGTGTCGGCCATGACTGTCTCCTCGCATCCTCGCTGGTGCTGGCGTCGGTTGCGGTTCGCCCGGTAAACTACAACGCACGTTGTAATAACGACAACAGCCGTTGTAGTGTGACGGTCAACACCGGGAGTGGCGAGGATGGTCGGTGTGGCCTCCGACGCCGGGGCACGGCGGACCCGGCCGGGGCGGGGACGGGCAGACAAGGCGGCGGCCATCGCGCGGGCCGCGTGCGAGGTCTTCGGGCGGGACGGCTACAGCCGGGCCAGCATCGACGCGATCGCCGCCGAAGCCGGCGTCTCCACCCGTACGCTCTACAACCACTTTCCCGGCGGGAAGGCGGAGCTGTTCCGCTCGGTCATGCGGTGGAGTGCCGGGAGGGTCCGGGACGAGCAACTCGCCCGACTGCGGAGGTACCTGGATCCGCACCGTCCACCGCGCCCGGAGGACCTCGAACGGGACCTGCTGGCCCTGGCACGCGCCTGGGTCGCCCTGATGACGGACTTTCGGGACCACTTCTCGCTGGTCCGGCAGATCCAGGGGGAGGCCGGGCACGTGCCGGCCGAGGTCCTGGACGCCTGGCAGGAGGCTGGTCCCCGTGCGGTCGCCCGTGAGATGGCCGAGATCATGGCCGCACTCGCCGACCACGGGTTGCTCGACGTGCACGACGATCCGGCCCAGGCCGCTTCTCACTTCGTGGCCCTGACCGCGGCAGAGATCGCGCAGCGGTCCTACTGGGGCGTGGTCCCGTTACCGCCGGAGGAGACCGATCGGATCACGGCGGCGGGTGTCCGGGCCTTCCTTCGGGCGTACGGCGCCGCGCACTGACCCGTCCGAGACACCCCGTGCCCCGGGACGGGTCCGGTGACCGGACGTACGGCGTCGTCGCTCGGCGATGCGGACGCCGGTCACCGGGTCGGTGGCGGTCGGGTACGTCAGGGGCGGCCGGGCCGCCGGTCACGAGCGGACGGCGGACGTCGGCACCGGATCGGTGGCGGACGTGGTGGCGGCCGGTTCGGCGGTCCGGGTGCGCCGGACCTGCCGGATCCCGTCCGCGGAGAAGACCACCAGCGCCAGCCAGACCAGGGCGAACCCGGCCAGCCGGGCCGGTGGCATCGGCTCGTGGAAGACCAGGACCCCGATGCCGAGCTGGAGGATCGGGGCGAGGTACTGCAGCATCCCCAGGGCGGTCAGGCTGAGCCGGTTCGCGGCACCGGCGAAGAGCATCAGAGGGGTCGCGGTCGCCGCGCCGGCCAGTATCAGCAGCACGGTGTGGCCGGCCGAGACGTGGCCGAAGGACGACTCGCCCTGCCCGGCCAGCCAGCCCAGGTAGCCGAGCGCCGGCAGCGCCAGCGCCGCCGACTCGACGAACATGCCCTCGGCGGCGGGCAGCCCCAGCCGCTTCTTGACCAGGCCGTACCCGCCGAAGCTCAGGGCCAGGGTGAGGGCGATGTAGGGCAGCCGACCGTAGTCGGCGGTCAGCACCGCCACCGCGAGGCCACCGATGCCGAGTGCCGCCCACTGTGCCGCCCTCAGCCGTTCGCGGAGCACCGTGACCCCGAGCAGCACCACGACCAGGGGGTTGATGAAGTAGCCCAGCGCGGTCTCCACCACCCGCTCGGAGTTGACGCCGTAGATGTAGGTGCCCCAGTTGACGGCGATCAGCGCGGCGGCCAACGTCACCCCGGCGAGCCTGGCCGGTTGGTGACGCAGGTCGCGCAGGAAGCGCCAGTTGCGGGCCGCCGCCAGTACCAGTGCGACGAAGACCACCGACCAGACCACCCGGTGTGCGAGGATCTCGATCGGCCCGGCCGGTTGGAGCAACCGCAGGTAGAGGGGGAAGAACCCCCACATCACGTACGCCCCGAGCCCGTACAGGTATCCACGTCGCACCTGGTTCACCGTCATACCGTAAGGGGCCCGCTGGCGTCAGACCCCTTTCCCGTGAGCGGTGTCACCTGCCGCGGCGACCACTCCATCCACAGATCTGGATCGGTCAGCGGGCGGAACCCGAGCGGCGCGTAGACGCCGTGGGCGTCGCGGGTGGCGAGCAGGATCCGGCGCAGCCTCAGCCCGGCCAGCTCGTCGCGGATGGTGCTGACCATCCACCGGGCCAGTCCACGGCCGCGTTCCGCCCGGTCGACGTAGACGTCGCAGAGCCAGGCGAAGGTGGCCTGGTCCGTGACCACCCGGGCGAACGCCACCTGGACCCCGTCCCCCGGACGGTACACCCCGTACGCCGTCGAGCCCTCGATCGAGCGGATCAGCACGTCCCGGGGCAGACCGAGCGCCCAGTAGGCGTCGGTGGCAAGCCAGTGGTGCACCCGATCCAGGTCGATCCGGTCCGGATCATCGGAGAGTTCGTATCCGTCTTCGCGGGTCAGACTCAGCACGTCGCGACAGTATTCCCGGCGTGGCGGCCCGCCACCGGCCAATTTTCGCCCGGCGGCTCTGCCCGGCGGCGCCGGGCCGTGAGGGTTCTGCCCGGCCGCGCCGGGCCGGGCCGGTCGGGTCGGCGGCCCGCGTCGCGCTGGCGGCCTCCCCAGTCGCGGTTCCTCAGTCGCGGTCGAGAACCAGGCCCAGCAGCCAGGTGACCAGGCTGACGAAGAGCGTGCCGAGCACCGCCGCCGGCCAGAAGCCGTCCACCTCGAACGGTAGCCCGAGCTGCCCCGCGACAGCGCCGGTGAGCAGGAACAACAGCGCGTTCACCACGAGCGCGATCAGGCCGAGGGTCAGCACGTAGAGCCCGCAGCCGAGGGTCTTGATGATCGGCTGGAGCACCGCGTTGACCACGCCGAAGATGACCGCCACCAGCAGCAGCGTCCCGGCCGCCCCGAGGACGGAGTCGGTCTCCAGGGAGATCCCCGGGATGACGAGCGTGGCGAGCCAGAAGGCCACGGCGGTGCTGACGAGCCGGACGAGAGGACCCTTCAGGAACTTCACCCGGCCGATCGTGCCACGGGGCCGCGACCACGGGAAGCCCTCGGAGCAGCCGGATGGCGACCCGCGGTCCGGTCCGGATCCCGGGCGACGGCGCCGTCCTGGGGGCCCGGGGTCAGAACCGGGCCGGTGGGCCGATCAACTGCTGCTCGATCGGGGTGGCCGAGAGGAGCGCCCAGCGCAGCACCCGTCGGTTGACCACGCCGACCATGTCGGCGCGGATCCGGGTCAACCAGCTCGCCGAGTCACCCAGCCCGAGTGCGAGGCCGGCCAGCTGGGCCTCGTGCGGCCGGAGCGGTTGCAGCACCACCAGGTCGGCTCGGGCGACCACGTCGACGTCGACCGGCGCCAGTTCGTCGCGGACCACCAGACTCGCCTGCCAGCCCGGGCCGGGTTGGGTGTCGGCCGCGACCGGCCCGACGTCGACCACGACCAGCAGCGGTTGGAGCAGGGTTCCGGGCGGTCCCCCGACCGGCCGGCCGGGCGGGATGAGCGCGATGGGCGAACTCGGGGCGCTGGCCCCGCGGACGAACGGCTCCCAGACCCGCGGTCGGGCCGTCTGCACCACGATCCGGGCGCCGAGTGCCATCGCCCGCAGTGCGATGAGCTGCGCCGCCCGGACCCCGCCGACCAGCACCGCCCGGGTGGTCTCGGGACGGAACAGCCGGGCGAGCACCGCCGACCCGTGCCGGTTGGTGCCGATCATCAGGCCGGCCAGCCCGATCGGCAGGTTCAGCGAGTCCACCGCGGAGGCGGCCATCGTGGTGTCGGGGGTCGCCGCGGTCGGGCCGGCGCCGAGCACTCCGAGCGGCAGGGTCGCGGCGACTCCGTCGAGGTGCTCGCCGTCCAGCCGCCGGGCGGCCGCGTGCTCGGCCGCGAGCAGCCGGCGCAGTGCCTGGACCGCGGTGACCAGGCCGGGCGCGGTGGGCGCGGCGAGTCGTACCGTCAGATCCACCCGGAGCGCCGAGCCGCTGCCCGTCCACGGACCGGCGCTGAGAGAGACGGTGGTCGCGGTGGCCGGCAGCGCCAGGAGCCGGGGAATCAGCCGGCGTCCGGTCTCGGTGCGCAGGTCCGGCCAGCGACGCAGGCGGAACGTCGTCTGCACCAGCCCGCCGAGCTGCACACCCTGCCAGCTCTCCCGGCCCGGCTGCACCCCGTCGTGCTGGGCCAGCTCCGCGAGTACGCCGAGCGCGGCACGTTCGCCCAACGCCCGGCTCGGCACCGGCTTGAGACGTCGGCTCACCTTGCGGACCGCACTGGACAGCGCCCGGACGAGGTCCTCGTGGGACCAGCCGTCGGTCCGCAGCACCCGCACGGCGAGCAGCACCCGCTCGTGCCCGAGGAGCCGGCCTTCGGTGAGCTGCCGGTACGAGTTCGCCGGGGTGCCGCCGCCGGCACTCAGCGTGGGAGCCGGTGCACCCATGATCAGGAGCTGGACCCGGGTGGGCGGGGTCTCCGGGCTGGGCGCCGGCAGCAGACTGGCCGGGGAGAGCAGGACCTGCGGGGTGTCGGTCAGCATCCCGACCTGGTCGCCGAGCTCCAGCACGGCGGTGAGGCCGTAGGCGTCGCTGATGATGGCGGCGGCGTCTCCGGCCAGCTCGGCCGCCACGACCGTGGCACCGGGGTCGACGAGGTCGAGCAGTGCCTCCGGCGGGGCGGCGGGCCGGAGCGTGCGCTGCCGGCTGGCGTACCGCAGACCGATGCCGATCCACTCGAACAGCCAGCGGCGGCGCAGCCGGATCCAGCTGAGCAGCACGAGGACGAGCGCGAGGAGGACTGCGCCGGCGACCACCAGCGTGCCCCGGCCGAGGGCGGCGAGGACGAGGGCCACCGCGACCTGAAGGGTCACGATCTGCCCCGCCCGCACACCGAGCGGGCCGGAACGGACCGGAGTGGACGCTGCCGGCAGCGGTGTCGGTGCCGACCGGTCCGGCCGGGTTCCACCGCCTCCGGCGGGCCGGGTCCTGTTGTCTGCCGCAGTTACCGTCACCGCGCTAGCCTCCCCTGGACGGGCATCGCGCACGAGCGTGCCCCTCCGCGATTCGCTCAGGGCCTATCGTATGGGCCGGACAAGGGGGAGAGGGGGCCGCATGCCGTCGCGCCAGGACCAGTTGCACTCGTACCAGTTCATGATTCAGCGGGTGGTCGGCGCGCTGGTGATGCGGGAGACCGACCCCGCGCAGTCACCGTTCCGGCGGGCGGCGGGTGCGACGTTGGCCAGCGTGCTCGTCGCGCTGATCGGCATCGGTGGCTCGGTGTTGTACGGCCTCTTCGTCGGCGGTGGAGCGACCAAGTGGAAAGACCCGAACGTCGTCATCGTCGAGAAGGAGTCGGGGGCGCAGTACGTCTACCGCGACGGCAAGCTGCAGCCCGTCCTCAACTACACCTCGGCGGTCCTGGTCGCCGGTAAGGCCGGCCAGCCCAAGACCGTGTCGGTGTCGCGCAAGTCGCTGGAGAACGTGCCGCGGGACGTGCCGATCGGCATCCCGGACGCGCCCGACTCGCTGGCCCCGGCCGATCGGCTCATCTCGGACGGGTGGACCGTCTGCTCCGCACCGCGTCCCGGCGGCGAATCCCCGGCCCCGCTGTCGGCACTGCTGATCGGCAGCCAGGCGCGGGGCGGCGTCGCGATGGCGGAGGAGGCCCTGCTCGCCGTCCACCCCAACGGCTCCCTGTACCTGCTCTGGCACAACCGTCGGCACCTGATCCGGGACCGGGAGTTGGTGATCAACGCCCTGGGCTGGAGTGGGCAGCGGCAGGTGCCGGTGGCCCCGGCCCTGCTCAACGCGCTGCCAGCCGGGGTGGATCTGGCCCGGATACCGGTCAGCGGTGCGGGCGAGCCGTCCTCGCTGCTGCCCGGCGCCCGGGTCGGTGACGTCTACTTCGTCGAGCCGCAGGGTGGGGTCCGGCAGTACGCGGTGCTCAAGCGCGACGGTCTGGCGAACATCACCGAACTGCAGGCCAACATCCTGGTCACGGAACTGCGACAGCAGGACAAGCCGGAGGAGATACCGCAGGGCACCTATGCGAACACCCGCAGGTCCGGCGACCTGCTGCCCCCGGGCGAGGCGGCGCCGCCGGCCACCATCCCGAAGATGGTGGCATCCGAGAGCAGCGTGGTCTGCGCCGACGTCCCCGACGACGGCGGGGTGCGTTCCGTACGGATCGGCGCCGAGCTGCCGGATCTGACCAATGTGCCGCACACCACCGCACGGTCGCCCGAGGGAGCGGGGCTCGCCGACCACGTCCTGGTCACCCCGGGCCGGGGCGTGGTGGTGGAGGCGGCCGCCGCGCCGGGCGCGACGGGCGGAGCGATCTCGATCATCACCGATCTCGGCCGGCGGCACGCGGTGGTCGGCGCCGATCTGCTGGGTGTGTTCGGGTACGGCAACGTACGGCCGAAGCGGATGCCGGCCAACCTGGTGTCGCTGGTGCCGGCCGGACCGGCGCTGGATCCGGCGGCAGCCCTGGCTCCGGCGGGGCAGAAATGACTCATGGTGCTCGAATAAGCTGTGCGCAACCAGCCCGACAGCGGGTTCGACCGGTGGTTGTCTTCGGATAGCCCGCACCGGGCCGAGAAAGGTACCCAAGGGTTGCGTCGGGCCGCTACCGTCGGCTATGGACGTGAGCCCTGTCCCGTCCGGCACGTCCGGAGCGGGGCGGTCACAGGTCGGGGCGTCCACAGTGGGCGTCCCGGTAACGGATACGAGTTTCAGGGAGCGGGGTGACGTCGGGGTGTCCCAGACGCAGGCAGAAGCCGCAGTGATGCAGCAGACCGCCACCAAGTTCGAGCAGGTCGACCAGTCGCTGCAGAGCATGCTCAGCCGCCTGCTGAGCCAGCTCGAGGTGCTGCAGACCGCGTGGCGGGGTGCTGGTGGTCGTTCGTTCGAGCAGGTCAAGCTGCAGTGGGCGCAGAGCCAGGAGCGGATGCACCAGGCGCTCCGCGAGACCGCGAGCGCGATCCGCACCTCCGGTCAGCAGTACGACGCCTCCGACAGCGAGGCGGCGAGCCGGATCAGCGCGACCAACCAGCACATCAACCTGCCGCTCTGACATTTTCTCTGGGGAGGGAAGAATCCGATGAGTGACGGCCTCCTTGTCGTCAACTTCGCCGCGCTGCAGCAGGCGAGCGCGGACATCCAGAACGCGCTGAACACGCTCGAAGCCCAGCTCGACCAGCTCGAGCGCGACGCGGCACCGCTCGTGTCGACCTGGGAGGGTGAGGCGCAGCAGGCCTACGCGGTCCGGCAGGCGAGGTGGCGCCAGTCGCAGACCGAGCTGTCGAACATGCTTCGCGACATCAAGGTCGCGCTCGACGAGTCCGCCGCCGACTACCTGGCGACCGAGAAGAAGAACACCAGCCTGTTCCAGTAGGAACAG
>CALGAM010000220.1 GCA_937951935.1 uncultured Micromonospora sp.
CCGCCGTTGGTGTAGATGGTGACGACCCAGTTGTTGGTGCCGCTGACCGAGAACCACGTGTTGAACCGGTCGTACCAGTCCTCCGCCCGGCTCACGGTGACCGTGCAGCTGCCGGTTCCGGGGTTGGTCGGGCCGGGGTTGGTCGGGCCGGGGTTGGTCGGGCCGGGGTCGGAGCCGCCGCTGTCGACCGTGACGCTCGCGTAACCGCTGCTCTGGTAACCCTCGGTGGCCATGATCTGGTAGTAGTGGGTGCCGAGGTTCATGCCCAGGCGGGCCCAGGCGTCGAAGTGGTTGCCGACGGTGATGGTGCCACCGACCCGCTTCGACTGCCGCACGCTCCAGTACTGGTAGAACGTCGCGGTCCCGTCGATGGAGGGCTGGTTGACCCGCTGCGTCCGGTAGATGTCGTAGGTGCCGCCGTCGCTGTAGACGGTGCCCAGCGGGCTCGCGCCCGGCGGACGCCAGCTACCCCAGCTGTCGACGATGTAGTACTCGATCAGCGGGTTCCTGGTCCAGCCGTAGAGGGTCAGGTACGAGTTGCCGTTCGGGTTGTAGGTGGCCGAGTAGGTGACGGTACGGCGCGTCCCGGGGTTCCAGCCCTTGCCGACGACGAAGTTGTTGACGTTGCTCCACTGGACGCTGTACTGGCCGCCGTTACCCATGGTCATGGTGACGTTGCCGCTGTCTTTCCAGAAGGAGTAGAAGTAGCCGTTGTGCGTCCCCTCCTGGTTCGTCGTCACGGTCTGGGCCTGGGCGGGGCTGGACAGGATCACCGCGGTCCCGACCGTGGCCAGCGCGACGGCGCAGGCGCCGCCGATGAGCGTCCTGAGGCGTCCGCGTCTGCGTGTCGGATGGACGAGGGCGTCGTTCATGTAGGTGCTTCCTCCTCGTTACGGCTGGCGGGAGGCCAGCAGCGTGGTACCGCCCCGCGCGGGTCTCCGGTGGCCGGGTCGACGGCCGTCGGACGGCGAGGGCGGCGCCACCCGGTGGTGGTTGGCCGGTCGTCGGTGGGCGACGACCGGCGAGAGTGGAGGCGGTGGACGCCATCGATGATCATTGAGATTCATCGATGGCGTCAGTATTGGCCAGGGCTGTCGACTTGTCAACAACTTCCGGAAACATTGTGGAAATCATGAATTGGCCGCGCGGGTCGGTGAGAGAACGTATGACCTGTCCAGTAGGGGATTTCCGTCGGGCCGCCTTCTGGTGATGGGATGGTCGGAGGGCGATCCGTCGATCAGGACCGGGCGCCGGATCTCCGAAAGTTCCGGGGATGTTCCGGACCGGGCGACACATCGGCCCGTGCTCGCCGGCCCGCCGGTGGTCATCGCCCCGTGGCTGCACCTCCGCCTCCTCCCGGAGGTCACCCGACCCGTTTGGCGACCACCAGCCGGGGAACGCCGGTCGTGGCCGCGGTCCTGACCGGGCTCGGTGCGAGCGCCGGCGGGGCTTTTCGGGGGCGAAGGAGGAGGACGTGCTCGGGCCCGTGCAACTTCTGGTGATCGGCTTCAAGGGGTCGCGCCCTCCCGAGCGGGTCATGCAGAACCTGCGACAGATCAAGTCCTGCCCCGAGGTGCGCGTGATCGACGTCCTGTTGATCCTGGTGAACCTCAACCGCACGGTCGAGCTGGTCCAAATGGATGGCATGCTCGACGACTTGACGCCCGTGTCCGGCAACTGCATCGAGGAGCTCTTCCTCCGGGCCGGCGCCGCCCAGGTGTTGGGGGAGAGCACGACCGCGGGGTACGGCTACCTCTTCAGAGGCGACGACGTGCCCCGGCTGGAGCAGCTGATCCCGCCCGGGAGCGGGGGTCTGGCGTTGCTGCTGGAGCACCGCTGGGCGGTCACGCTGCGCGACGCCGTCGTCGAGACCTCCGCCTATCCGCTCGCCGACGCCTGGATCGGTCGGGAGGGGCTGCGGGAGATCTCCGAGAGGGTCGGCGCCTGAGCCGGAACAGCGGCGGCCGACACCCGCAGGCGCGACCGCTGAAACGGGCATAGAGCACCTATGGTGCTATTTATGTTTCTGCCAGGTTTGCTGGGAGTCACACTGGTTGTCGGTGCGATGCTGCCGTAGCGAAGTACCACGGTGGCATCGCCGGAGCGGGCTCAGCGGGAGGCGCTCGTGGCAGCGGCGGGCCGTTCGCTGGTGCTCGCGGGCCGGCAGCAGGAGTTGACGATCACGGTGCCCGGGGCGCGGAACCTCGGCGCGGGCACCGTGGGCTCGACGATCGGCGGCCAGCTCGGCCCCGTGACGGTGGAGGATCACCGGCCGGCGAACCCGAACACGTGGGTGGTCCGGGTCTCGTCGACGTCGTACACGACCGGCGCTGGCGGCCCGGCCGAGACGATCGCGAACGCCCGGGTCTTCTACTGGTCCGGCCCCGCGACCCGCTCCATTGGCGGCGGCACCCTGGTCCCCGGTCAGCCCACCGCCGCCCAGGCGCAGAGCCTCGGGGTGACCCGCGTCGCCTTCGCCAAGACCGGTGGGAACGGCGCCAACATGGTCACCTGGAACCCTCGGGTCTCCGTCGTCATCCCCACCGGCGTCGTCTCCGGGCTCTACGCCGGTCGGATCACCCACTCGGTCGCCTGACCGACCTCTGCTTGATTACGCCAATTAGAGAGGCTTTGCTCTCAAACATTCCTTTATGTCCTAGTCTTGGTGCATGAAACGTTCAAAGCTCCTGCTTGTTCTCGCGCTGGCGATGACCGTGCCGTTGGGCCTGGTCGGCTCGCCCGCCTCCGCGCAGCCGTCCGGAGACACCACCGTCACCTTCACCGTGGCGACCGCGGACCTCGTCATCGAGGTGCCCGAAGCGGCCGACCTCGGCAGCGCGTTCCCGGGTGAGCGGGTCAGCGGTCAGCTCGGCGAAGTCGAGGTCCTCGACCAGCGTGCCGCGCTCGCCGCCACCTGGACCGTCACGGTCACCGCGAGCGACTTCGTCACCGGCGACGGCGACGTCCCGGAGCTGATCATCTCGAACTCCAACGTCTCCTACTGGTCGGGACCGGCGGTGGCCACCACCGGCCTCGGCACCTTCGTCCCGGGACAGCCCACCGCGGACGACGAGGTCAGCCTCGACGTCCCGCAGGTGGCCTTCAGCAAGACCTCCGGCAGCGGTGTCAACACGGCGACCTGGAATCCGACCCTGTCGGTCGACATCCCCGAATCCGCCGTCGGCGGACTCTACACCGGGCAGGTGACCCACTCCGTTGCGTAGCCGCCTGGCCCCGCTCGCGCTGGTCCCACTGCTCGTCGCCGCGTCGGCGCCGGTGGAGACCGCCCGCGGTGCCCCCGAGCCGGATGCCGACATCGGAGTCGGCATCCGGCTCGTCGACGCGCCGCTGGCGCGACGGGACGACCCGCGGGCCCACGTCTACATCGTCGATCACCTCAGGCCGGGTGACACGATCGAACGGCGGGTCGAGGTGGCGAACCGCTCGACGCGTACCCGCGACGTGGCGCTGTACCCGGCCGCCGCGACCGTCGGCAAAGAGGGCTTCGACTTCGCCGTGCCCAACCGGGCGACGAACGAACTGACCGGTTGGGTACGGCTGGAGAAGAGCGTCCTCACCCTGAAGCCCGACGCCCGCGCCCGGGTCAAACTCACGATCACGGTGCCGGAGTCCGCGACGGCGGGCGAACACTACGCGGTGCTCTGGGCAGAGGTGGAGGGGGAACGGCGCCCCTCGGCGAACGTCGTCAACGTGGGCCGGGCGGGCATCCGGATCTATCTCTCCGTCGGTCCCGGCGGCGAGCCGCCATCCGACTTCGTGGTCGACGAGATGACCGGAGTCCGTACCGAGTCGGGAGATCCGCTGGTCACGGCACGCGTCCGCAACACCGGTGGCCGCGCACTGGACCTTCGCGGTGAGCTCAGACTGACCGACGGGCCGGGCGCACTCTCGGTCGGGCCGGTCGCCGTGCAGATGGAAACCCTCGCCCCCGGTGACACCCGGCAGCTCCGCATCCCCCTCGACGCGGTCGTGCCCGACGGCCGCTGGCAGGCCCGGATCGTGCTCGCGAGCGGAAGAGTCCAGCGGGAGGCCACCGCCACGATCACCTTCGGGCCGACCAGGCTCCGGTCCGGATTCGTCGAACCCACCACCGCCGTCACGATCGGCGGGGTGTTCGCCCTCCTGGTTCTCGTGTTCTTCGGCGCCTACGCCTACCACCGACGTACGCGCTGACCGGCGGTGAGTCCCGGACCGCCGTACCCGCCGGAAGCCGTGACCCGTCCCGGTGTCCTCCGCTTGCCACCGACCGGCGCGACCGGCGTCACGACCCGGTCCGGGCCGGCTGGTTCAGCCAGGGCACCGGGCGAGGAATCCGCCGCCACCACCACCGGTCGGGGTCGGCCGGCACCGCTGCCGTGTCGCCCAGTTCCGTCGCCAGCGCGGCACCTCCGTCGTCCTCGGTGAGCGCGACGAACTGGCGGTCGACCTCCTCGAGAGCCGACGCGAACAGGGCACGGGCCGGCTCGGGCAGCGCGTGACCCACCCGGGCCAGCTCGTCGCGGTACTCCAGGTCCTCCTGGTAGTAGGTCGCCGGATACCAGCCGTCCGGTGGCCATCCGGTGGCCATCCGGGCCACCAGACCCTCCCACGCGCCGAGCCGGGTGCGGGCCCGCCACACCGCGTCCGCCGCACCCGGTACCTCCGAGGTCGACCAGGGCTCCAACTGCGCCTGGAGCTGGTCGGTGATCGGGGTGGGCAGCCGGTGCTCGCGGATCACCTCCGGTATCGGGGCCACCGGCAGGTCCGGCAGCGCGGCCAGCGGGCGCTCGACCGCCTCGATCCGGTACACCGGCCCCTCCTCCCAGCCGATGTCGGTGATCCGCGCCCGGGTCCGGCGGCCGTCGGGGCCCACGATCCAGTACGCGCTCGGCTGCGCCTCCGTACCCGGATAGGCCACCACCGTGCGCAGCTGCTGCGCCAGTCGTGCGGCGAGAACCGAGTCGGCGGGCCGCTGCGTGACCGCGTCGGTGAGGTAGATGTCCAGGTGCCAGTGGAAGTCGCCGGCCCGGGGCGAGACGGTGCAGCTCACCGGCGCCGACCAGTTGCGGTCGAGGTCGTCTTCGTCACCGACGTCGACGGCGTCCTCGGGCAGTGCGAGCAGGGCCGCCAGCGCCGCGGCGAGGCGGTCCCGATGCAGTTCACCGAAGATCAGGAGGTAGTACGTCACGGCTCGTACGTTCCGTTGTAGATCTGCATTGCCTTCTCGACTGCCTGCGGGTTGTTCACGAAGCGCGGGTTCCTGGTCAGCTGCGGCGCCTTTGAGATGTCACCACCGGCTCTCACGATCTCCTTGAGCGCCGCGTACTCGGTGCCGCTCAGCTTCACCATACCCACGCCCGAGTCGGGGAAGACCGTTCCCGACGGCTCGACGCCGTAGTACCGGCCGTTGATCTCGTACCGCTGGGTCGTCGGATCCCACCGGGCGTTGCCCGCGGCGATCTGCGCCACGTCGTCGTGCATCACATCCTCGTAGCCGCGCAGGTAGACGGTGCTGGGATCCTTGACCACGCCGTTGCGCGACCCGTTGATGGTGTGCCTCGGGTGGGGCGTGCGGAGGTCGCGGCCCCGCGCGGGCCCCGGTACGTCGTCGCCGGCCCGGTAGGTCCCCCGACCGCCGCGCCCGCCCCCGGTACCGGGTGTGCCTCCCTGGCCGCCCGAGCGGCCACGCCCCAAGACCTCCGCTAGCTGGTCCTGTCCCTTGGAGATACTCGACGGTACGCCGCCGCCGGACCCGTCGCGCGGCCGTTGGCCGTTACCGCCGTCGCCGCCGTCGCCGCGGTTGCCGCGGTTGCCGCCGTTTCCGTTGCCACCCCGTGGCTTACCCGTCATGATCGCCCTTCAGCCGATCGTGTCGTCGTGCCGCGTTCGGGCCTGCCGACGGCGACCGGATGCTCCGGCGCCGACGGTCGGAATGCGGCACGAGCCCCGGCACCACCGTCGGTTGTGGACCCGCCGCGTCGGCGGGCCGACCTGTGCCCCGGCGGCCGATGGATGTCCCGCCACCACCGGCCGAAGCGAAGTGCGCCCGGGACCGCCCGTCCACCACGGCAGTGTATGCACCCGCCTCCAACAGGTGGGCTCACCCGGTCGTCGACGACCCACCACCCGGCGTCCCGGCGGCCGGGTGCCGGCCGCCGGGCTGACAGTCAAGGATCACGACGTTGATCCGCCGCACTACGATGGGCCGAGCATCGCGGAGGTGGTGAGTGTGACGAGCGGCCTGACCGGCAGGGGCGGAATCCTGGATCCGGACGGGGCCATGGAGCACCTCGCGGCCTGGAAGGGGCAGATCGACCGGCTGGCCGCGAACACCAAGACGATGAGCGACCGTCTCCAGCAGTTGCGGGTGACGGAAAGTGTTGACAGTGGACTCGGCGACGTCACCGTCGACCACACCGGCGCCCTCGTCGACCTGCGGCTCAGCCACCGGATTCAGCGGATTCCGCCCGAGGCCGTCGCCCGCTCCATCATGAGCGCCATCCAGAAGGCCCGGCGAACCCTGGCCGACCGTGCCAGGGACATCATCGCGGAGACCGTGGGCACCGAGTCGGTGGCGGCCCGGGCCATCGCGGCCCGGGTCGAGCAGCAGCTACGGGGCGGCACGAACCTCGACGACGATCCGTATCGGCGGTGAGGACAGGTGAGCCAGGGCTTCGAGGTCGATCCGGCGCAGATCCGCACGCACGCCGGGAACGTCGACGACATCGCGGCACGGTTCGGCGCGGTGAAGGCGGCGAGCGCGCACATCGCCGGAGACGAGGCGGCGTACGGGATGCTCTGCGGATGGATCGCCGGGGTGCTGGAGAGCCGGCACGTCCGACAGGACGAACTGTTCGCCTACGCCGAGGAGAACCTCACGCTGGCCGCGGAGAGTCTGCGTGCCGCCGCCAGCAACTACGACGACGTCGACCTGCGCAGTGCCGACGCGTTCGACAAGATCCGTGGACGGATGCCGTGACGGTGAGAAGCCATGACTGACATGTCGCTGGTCGCCGACGTCACCTCGAGCCGGGAGGTGTGGACCGGGGCCTCCCTCGCCGACAGTTTCGAGGGCCTGGTGGACGCGATCCGCAGCGAGGGCTGGGTCGACGACCTGTTGGCCGGCGCGGCGTTCGGCGTGGAGGTCGCCGCGACCGTCATGGACCCGTTCAGCGCGCTGCTGGCCAACGGGCTGGGCTGGGCCATGGAGTACTTCGAGCCGCTGCGCGAGATGCTCGACAAGCTCACCGGCATGCCCGACGTGATCGCCTCACACGCCGCCACCTGGCAGAACATCGCCGCCGAGCTGCAGCAGATGGCGGCGGACCTGCAGGCGCGCATCACCGGGGACCTGGAGGGCTGGCGCGGGGACGCCGCCGAGGCGTACCGGAGCATGATGGCCTGCAACGTGGATGCCCTCGGCGGGCTCGGCGGGCTCTCGACGGCGATGGCGCTGGCCACCGAGGCCGCCGGCAACCTGGTGTCGTTCACCCGGGACATCGTGCGGGACCTCATCGCCGACCTGGTGGCCCGGGTGGTCGTCTGGGCCGCCGAGGCGATCTTCGTCGTGACCATCCCGGTGATCGCCTCGCAGATCGCGGCGGCGGTCGTCAAGTGGGCGGGCCGGATCCTCACGTACGTCACCGCGCTGATCACCAGCCTGACGAACCTCTCCCGACTCCTCAACGGCTAGCCGGGCCGGCGCCGCGCGATCCCGTTTGCGCGCGGCCGTCGGGGGAAGCCATCCCGGGTCCGGCGGCGGGTTGATCACTCCGTGGCCGGGCCGCGTCGCCGGTGCGGACGGCGCGAAGGAACGCGGACGGGGGGTCTGACATGGGTGGACGGGACGAGCTCCACGAGCTGCGGCAGCGCGCGCACGACGCGGGTATCGCGGGCAACTCGAAGATGACCGCGGAGCAGTTGCGGGACGCGTTGAAGAGGGTCGGCAAGGGGACCGACCCGATGACCGCCAAGCAGGAGGCCAGGCGCAGGTCGTAGCGGAGCCGGACACCCCGGCCGGGGGCGACCCCGGCCGGGCGGTCATCTCGGCCGGTCAGCCGGCCCGGGCGCACGCCCCACGCTCGTCACCTGCCGGAGCCGCCGGCGCCGGGGGTGTCCGGGGGCCGGCTGGTGGCCGTTGCGCGCGGTCCGCCGGGGCGGTGGTCGCCGGTGGGCCAGGCGGCGCGCAGCAGTGCCGGCAGGTCCCGGCGGCGGTGGACCAGCAGGGCCAGCGCCAGCACGGCGTACGCGACCGCGACGACGTACCGGACGGTCCGGGCCGGGATGGCGAACTGCACCGCGAAGAGCGCGACGAGCCCGACCGCCTCCCACCGGGAGATCCGCAGGTTCGTCAGGACCGCCACGCCGAGCAGCGTCTGCGCGGAGGTGAGGTACAGCTCCTCGGTCTGCCGGGCATCCAGGTGCAGCCCGTCGAACGATCCGCCGCCGAGGTAGAACGCGACCGGCAGGCAGGCGACCAGCAGCGTCCACTGGTTGAGCTTGGCGGCCAGCAGGGCGCCGAGCCCGTCGTCGGCCCGGCCCCGCAACGCGAACGCGATCGCCACGATCACCTCGGGCGCCTCGGAGGCGACCGGTGCCAGCCACTGCACCAACAGGAACTCGTCGATGCCCAGCGCCGCCCCCGCCTCGACGAGCGACCTGCCGAAGGGCTTGGCCGCGCTGAGGACCACGACCGCCGCGACGACGATGAGTGCGCCCGCCGTCGTCCGTCGCCGTACGGCCGACTGCCCGGCCAGGGTGGCGGCGACCCCGACCAGCGCCTCCTCCACCTGCGCACCGCGGCCGATCCGGGAGAGGTAGAGCACGAAGAGGCCGCCGAGCACGATGCTGTCGTACCAGGCCAGCCGTCCGGTGGCGGGTATGACGAGGGCGTACGCCGTGGCGATCAGCAGGTAAACCGTCTCGGTGCGCCGGTGCGGCGCGAGCCGGACGGCGTCCCGGTCGCCCTGCCGGCCACGTCGGCGTACCGCCCAGATGGCGACGAAGACCAGCAACGGCCAGGCCACACCGATCAACAGCCGGTTGGCGCCGGTCATGTTCGCCAGGGCGAAGGAGGCGAAGGTCGCGTCGGAGCCGGCCACGTAGGCGAAGTAGACGTCGACCGCGTACTCGGGGAGCACCGCCACCAGCGCGAGCAGGGCAAGCGAGAGGCTTCCCGGCATGTCGACCCGGGCGATCTCGGTCGCCCACATCAGCAGCGCCACCGCCGACAGCGTCGCGAGCCCGAAGACCGCCATCCCCGCCAGCGGCGGCAGGTGCGCCCCGGCCAGCCGGATGGCCACCGCGGGTACCGCGAGTGCGACCGCGACGGCGACCCGGACCGCCGCCACCCGGGCCGACATCGTGACATCGAGCCTCACCCGCACCGCCGCCACCCCCGTCGGCATCGAGCCTGCCGGACGCGGCGGGCCGACGCGGGGAGAATCCCCCAGATTCGGCGGAGAACCCGGCCTCCGGTGCGGCCCGGGTCGGGCGGCTGGATCCGGCCCGGGCCTCGACCAACCCCCTCGGCGGTCACCCCCGGGCCCCGGTCGGGTTGGCACGGCGGCGACGGATGCCTGCCCGCCTGCCCGCGCCGGGGAAGAGCGCTGGGCAGCAAATCCGATATCTCCGTACTTATCAACCGCGAATCGCGGGACGGGGACCCCGATTTGGCGTACGCGACGCGGCGGTGTAACTTTCTCGCTCGGCAGGGCACCGGGCGAGCCCGGCGGGTGAAACCGCCAGCGGCCGGCCTGCCGAACCCCGACGATCCCAGCGGTGGCCCCGCTGTGCCCGTTGGGGTGCCGATCCCGTCGGCGAAGCACGACAAACCGGGAGGTTCCGGTTTGACGGGGCGAAAACGACCGGGTAAGGTGTGAGAAGTGCTCGGGCGAGAGCCCGGGACACGGGCAACAGCCCCGGAAACGGCCCCCACACTGGGGGTTGCGACCGGTGTGTGGTTGTTCTTTGAGAACTCAACAGGGTGTCTTGTTTGCCAGTGCCTTTTGGCAGTGTTTCTGCCGGGAT
>CALGAM010000221.1 GCA_937951935.1 uncultured Micromonospora sp.
GAGGACATCGCCGCGTACGGCGCGTACCCGCAGCGGACCCTTGCCGGGGCGCTCGGCCTCGGCACGTCGCTGGCGCCGAACCCGACCGAGGAGAACTCCTTCTTCGGACTTCCGCTGCTGGTGCTGGCCGTGGTGTGCCTCGTCGTGCTCTGGCGGCGCGCCGACCCCGCCCGCCGCGCCACGCTACGGGCGCTGGCGGTCACCGCGCTGGTCTTCACCGTGCTCTCCTGGGGTCCGCGGGCGAAGATCCTCGGCGTCCACACCGACATCCCGCTGCCGTACGCCCTGCTCGGACACCTGCCGGTCTTCGACGCCGCGCTGCCGTCCCGGCTCGCCTTCGTGGTGGCCCCGGTGGTCGGGCTGATCCTCGCGCACACCGTCGACGCGCTGCGGGCCCGGCCCGCCCCCACCGCACGGGCCAGGGCGGCCTGGTTCGCCGGCTTCGCGGTGGCGCTGGTGCCGCTCGTACCGATCCCCCTGCTGACGGTCGAGCGGGAACCGCTGCCCGACTTCATCACCTCGGGACTCTGGCGGGAGTACGTCTCACCCGGCGGGGTTCTCACCCCGGTGCCGCTCACCATCGACCTGACCCCGGACGGCCAGCGCTGGCAGGCGTACGCCCTGGCCCGCCGGCAGGGCGAGTTCGCCATCCCGGCCGGCTTCTTCCTCGGGCCCGGCGGGCCGGGCGGACGGGGTCGGATCGGGCCGGTGCCCCGCCCGACCGAGACCCTGCTCGCCGAGGTGGCGAGAACCGGCCAGGTGCCGACCATCACCGACGCCGACCGCGCCGCCGCCCGCGACGACCTGCGGTACTGGGGTGTCGAGGTGGTGGTGCTCGACCCACAGATGCACGGCACGAAGTTCCGGCTGCACCCCGACGCCGTTCTCGACGCCACCACGCAGCTGCTCGGGCCGCCCGAGCGGGTCGCCGACGTCTGGCTCTGGCGGATCCCGACCGCCTGAGGTGACCGGGCCGACGGTCGACTCCCGCCTCCGGCCACCCGCCGGGACCGACGGTGACCCCGGCCACGAACCGGCCCGACCGACGGGTAGCGAACTAAGCTGAGGACGTGACCAGCACAGTTGTCGAATCGACCGACACCGTCGTCGCGACCGACACCGCGACCACGCTGACCAGCGTCCGCCTCGGCACCATCGACTACCTGCAGGCGTGGGCGGAGCAGCGCCGGATCCACGCGGAGGTCGTTGCTGGTGAGCGGCCGAACACCGTCCTGTTGCTCGAACACCCGAGCGTCTACACCGCGGGCAAGCGCACCGAGCCGTGGGACCGCCCGACCGACGACACCCCGGTGATCGACGTCGACCGGGGCGGAAAGATCACCTGGCACGGTCCGGGGCAGCTCGTCGGCTACCCGATCATCAAGCTTCCCGGCGCCGACACCGGACGTCCGGTGGACGTGGTCGCGTTCGTCCGCCGTACCGAGCAGATGCTGGTCGACGTCTGCCACGAACTGGGCCTGACCGCCGCCCGGCGGGTCGACATCAAGGGCCGCAGCGGCGTCTGGGTGCCGGCCGACGACCGCGGGCCGGACCGCAAGGTGGCGGCCCTCGGGCTGCGGGTGTCCCGCGGTGTGACCCAGCACGGCTTCTCAATCAACTGCGACTGTGACCTGGGCGCCTTCGACCGGATCGTGCCCTGCGGCATCCGGGACGCCGGCACCACCTCCCTCAGCGCGGAGCTGGGTCGCCGGGTCACCGTCTCCGAGGTGCTGCCGGTCGTCGAGCGGCACCTGTCGACGCTGCTCGGCTGAGGGACGCCCCGACGGATCCCGGCACACGGCGCCGTTCCACAGGCGGCGCCGTCCCCGCCGCGCGCCGTCTTGCACGCGGTGCTGTCCCCGCCGTGGCCATGGTCGGACCGGCACCGCACGGTGGTGGCCCCGGCCGCCGTCGTCCGGACGACCGGTGTCCACCCACCGTGAGTGCTGTCACCCGCCTCGGCACGTGAGCCCGGTCGCCTCCGGTCGATCGGCCGTACCGGTGGCGCGTAGGCTCGATTCGTGACCACCGAGCACCCCGCGACCCCCGCCGCCGCCGGCGTCGGACGGGGACACGTCGCGACCACGCCGGAGCCCCGCAGCACCCTGCCCGTCGCCCCCGAGGGCCGCCGGCTGCTGCGTATCGAGGCCCGCAACGCCGCCACGCCGATCGAGCGCAAACCGCCGTGGATCAAGGTCAGGGCCAAGATGGGTCCGGAGTACACCCAGCTTCGGGGTCTGGTCTCGCGGGAAGGGTTGCACACGGTCTGCCAGGAGGCGGGCTGCCCGAACATCTACGAGTGCTGGGAGGACCGCGAGGCGACGTTCCTGATCGGCGGCGACCAGTGCACCCGCCGGTGCGACTTCTGCCAGATCGACACCGGCAAGCCGGCCGACTTCGACGCCGACGAGCCGCGCCGGGTCGCCGAGTCGGTGGCCGCGATGGGCCTGCGGTACGCCACCGTCACCGGGGTGGCCCGCGACGACCTCCCGGACGGCGGCGCCTGGCTCTACGCCGAGACCGTGCGGCAGATCCACGCGTTGACCCGGCGGGACGCCGCGACCCGTCCGGAGGACGGCGACGCCGACGGCACCGGTGACGACGTGCTGGACGGGCTGCCGCACTGTGGTGTGGAGCTGCTGATCCCCGACTTCAACGGCGACCCCGGGCTGCTCGCGGAGGTCTTCGACTCCCGCCCCGAGGTGCTCGCGCACAACGTGGAGACGGTGCCCCGGATCTTCCGGCGGATCCGGCCGGCGTTCCGCTACGAGCGTTCGCTGGACGTCATCAGCCAGGCCCGCGCCGCCGGCCTGGTGACCAAGTCCAACCTGATCCTCGGGCTCGGCGAGGAGCGGGCCGAGATCTCCCAGGCACTGCGCGACCTGCACGCGGCCGGCTGCGAGCTCGTCACCATCACCCAGTACCTGCGCCCGACCCCGCGGCACCACCCGGTGCAGCGGTGGGTCCGTCCGGAGGAGTTCGTCGAGCTGCGGGAGGAGGCGGAGCAGATCGGCTTCGCCGGGGTGATGAGCGGGCCCCTGGTGCGCTCGTCGTACCGCGCCGGACGGCTCTACCAGCAGGCCGTGCGGGCCCGGAACCTGCCGGCCCCGGCCGTCGCCGGGTAGCCTCGCGTCACCGTCGCACCGGCCCGTCGCTTCCTGCCGCCGAAGCGGCGGGCCGGAATCCTTCGACCATGCTAGATTCCGGCCGTTCTCTGCCGGATACTTGTCGGCAACATGTCGAAGGTGATGAATAAAAGCATGACAGTGCCCCATACCGTGGTCATCGGAGCGGGTCCCGCCGGCCTGACCGCGGCGTACGAGCTGACCAAGCGCGACGCCACGGTCGAGGTCTTCGAGGCCGACGAGGTGGTCGGCGGCATCAGCCGCACCGTGGAACGCGACGGCTGGCGCTTCGACATCGGCGGGCACCGCTTCTTCACCAAGGTCCCCCAGGTGGAGGCGCTGTGGCACGAGATCCTTCCGGCCGAGGACTTCCTGCTCCGGCCCCGGATGAGCCGCATCTACTACCGGGGCAAGCTGTACGACTACCCGCTGAAGGCGGGCAACGCGCTGCGTAACCTCGGGTTCGTCGAGGCGGTCCGCTGCATCGGCTCGTACCTGTGGGCGCGGATCTCGCCGCCGAAGGACCAGTCCCACCTCGCCGGCTGGGTCACGGCCCGGTTCGGGCGGCGGCTGTTCCAGCACTTCTTCAAGACGTACAACGAGAAGCTCTGGGGCGTACCCGCGACCCAGCTCTCCGCCGACTGGGCCGCACAGCGGATCAAGAACCTCTCGCTCTCCAAGGCGGTGCTGAACGCGCTGCTGCCCAAGCGCAACCAGAAGGAGATCACCAGCCTCATCGAGGAGTTCAACTACCCCAAGTACGGCCCCGGCATGATGTGGGAACGCTGTGCCGAGCACGTGGAGAAGCGGGGCGGCACGGTCACCCTCAACACGCGCGTCGAGACGGTGCACCGGGAGAACGGCCGGGCGGTCGCCGTCACCGTCACCGGGCCGGACGGTTCGCGGCGGGTCGCCGCCGACCACATCATCTCCTCGATGCCGATCTCGCACCTGGTGCTCGCGATGGACCCGCCCGCCCCGCCGGAGGTCGTCGCCGCGGCGAAGGACCTGTTCCACCGCGACTTCCTCACCGTGGCGCTGGTGGTGCCGGAGGAGTTCAGCTTCCCGGACAACTGGATCTACATCCACGCCCCCGAGGTCAAGGTCGGCCGGATCCAGAACTTCGGCTCCTGGTCGCCGTACATGGTGAAGGACGGACGTACCTGCCTGGGGTTGGAGTACTTCCTCAACATCGGCGACGAGCTCTGGAACACCCCCGACGAGGAGCTGGTCGCGCTCGGCACCGCCGAACTGGAGCGGCTCGGCCTGGTCCGGCCCGGCTCGGTCGAGGCCGGGTACGTGGTCCGGATGCCCCGGGCGTACCCGTTCTACGACTTCGCGTACCGGGACAACGTCGCCACCATCCGGGCCTGGCTGGAGAGGGAGGTCCCGAACGTCCACCCGGTCGGGCGCAACGGCATGCACCGCTACAACAACGCCGACCACTCGATGCTGACCGCCATGCTGACGGTGTCGAACATCCTCGACGGCACCGACCACGACGTCTGGGAGGTCAACGTCGAGGCGGAGTACCACGAGGAGCGGGCTCCGGGCGACCACGGCACCGGTCGGGCCGCGCCGGTGCTGCCCCGGGTCGGCGCTCTCCGCTGAGCCGGCTCGGCCGGCCCGCACCCGCCCCGTGGCCGGCCGGGGCGACCACGGGCCGGTCGGGGGCATCCCGGACCACTAGACTCCCTCGCATGGCAAAGGCGCAGGAGAAGGTGTCGTTCGGCCAGCGGCTGAAGCAGATCGGGATGGTGTTCTCGTTCACCGCCAAACGCGACAGGTGGTTCATTCCGCTCACCGTCGTCGCGCTGATCGTCCCGATCGCGTTCACCGTGTTCGCGGTGAGGTCGTGGGGCTGGCTGTGGCTGCCCGTCGGCATCCTGGTCACCCTGCTCGCGGTGCTGATCGTGCTGAACCTGCGCTCCACCAGCGCGATGATGAACGCCGCCGAGGGGCAGCCGGGCGCGGCGGCCTCGATCCTGCAGAGCATGCGCGGCGGCTGGCGGGTGACTCCCGTGATCAGCTCGACCACCCAGATGGACATGGTCCACCTGGTCGTCGGCCGCCCCGGCGTGATCCTGCTGGCCGAGGGCAACCCGCAGCGGACCCGCACCATGCTCGGCCAGGAGAAGCGGCGGCTGGCCAAGGTGATCGGCTCGGCGCCGCTGTACGACTACGTCATCGGCACGGGCGAGAACGAACTGTCCATCCGCAAGCTGCGGATGACCCTCATGCGCCTGCCGCACAACCTCAGCGGCAAGGAGGTCAGCGCGCTCGACCGGCGGATCAAGGCCCTCGCCGCCGCGAGGCCGCAGATGCCGAAGGGCGCGATCCCGAAGAACATGCGTCCGCCGAAGGGTGCCTTCCGGCAGATGCGCAGCCGGCGGTGAGGCCGCGCGTCGTCGTCGCGCGCGCCCACCCCACGCTCCGCGCCGTCCCGCGCACCGCCAGGCCCGCCCCTCCTGCTCCTGCCCAGCAGCCGACCCCGCACCGAACCCGCGGGCCGAGGCCGGACCGCGCACGTGTCCCGTTCCGGGCGAACCTGTCCCGGGCGACCGGGCCCGGGGATCACCCCGCCCACGGGGGGCGCCGGGTCCACCGGCCCGCGCGGGCCTGACGCGGGTCGGGGCGCCGGTCAGCGCGTCGGCGCGGGCGACGGGACGGCGACCACGATCGAGCCGGCGAGCCGGTCGTGCAGACCGCGCTGGTCCCTGTCCATCAGCAGCGCCGGGACCACGAGACAGAGCAGCACCGCCCGCAGCAGCGCCCGGGGGATGCCGATCCGCCCACCGTCGTCGTGGGCCACGCACCGCAACCGGGAGACCCACATGCCGGGCGTCTGCGCGAAGAGCCCGATGAAGACGGTGTACGCGACGAGCAGCACCAGCACCGGCGGCCAGCCGTCCCGCATCGGGTCCGCGAAGGTGGCGGAGAGCATGGCGCACAGCGCCCAGTCGACGAGCAGCGCCCCGAACCGGCGGGCCAGGCTGGGCAGCGCGACGGCGTCGCCGGTCGCGGACACGACCGGGGCTGCGGGTTCATCCTTGGTCGCCACGGAGAGCCAGGGTATCGCCCCGTCGGGCGGGCCCCGGCGGCGACCCGACGAGCCGTGGTGAACCGCCAAAAAGCACAATCAGCGACAAGACAGATAAAAGCGTGCTTATTCAGGTAACATCCGGGGCGGGGCACCGACACGCACCAGGTGCGATCACGCTCCGCGAATGACGTAACACGGCGGAAACAGCAGAGACATGCTCGGGCAATGGCCTGGCCATAGCGTCGCCACCAGCCTAGCCACCAGTGGACGTGCCAGGAGGACGTGTGTTCGCCAACCCCGAGGAACTTCTGCGGTACCTCAAAAATGAGGACGTGAAGTTCGTCGACGTACGTTTTTGTGACCTGCCCGGCGTGATGCAGCACTTCAACCTGCCGGTCGAGTCGTTCGACGAGAAGATCTTCACCGACGGCCTCGCCTTCGACGGATCGTCGATCCGCGGCTTCCAGGCAATCCACGAGTCGGACATGCTGCTGCTGCCGGACGTGGCCACCGCCTTCATCGACCCCTTCCGGCAGCAGAAGACCCTGGCGCTCAACTTCTTCATTCACGACCCGTTCACCCGCGAGCCGTACTCGCGGGACCCGCGGAACGTGGCGAAGAAGGCCGAGGCCTACCTGGCGGCCAGCGGGATCGCCGACACCGCGTACTTCGGCCCGGAGGCGGAGTTCTACATCTTCGACTCCATCCGGCACGAGACCTCGGCCAACCAGGCGTACTACTACATCGACTCGATCGAGGGCTGGTGGAACACCGGTCGCGAGGAGCCGGGTGGCAACCGCGGTTACAAGACCGCGTACAAGGGCGGCTACTTCCCGGTGCCGCCGGTCGACCACTACGCCGACCTGCGCGACAAGATCGTCCAGAACCTCCTCAGCGTCGGCTTCACCGTCGAGCGTGCGCACCACGAGGTGGGCACCGCTGGCCAGGCTGAGATCAACTACAAGTTCTCCACCCTGCTGCACGCCGGCGACCAGCTCCAGCTCTTCAAGTACATCGTCAAGAACACCGCCTGGGCGAACGGCAAGACCGCGACCTTCATGCCCAAGCCGCTGTTCGGCGACAACGGCTCCGGCATGCACACCCACCAGAGCCTGTGGCTGAACGGCGAGCCGCTGTTCTACGACGAGACCGGGTACGCCGGCCTGTCGGACATCGCCCGGTGGTACATCGGCGGCCTGCTGCACCACGCCCCGTCGCTGCTCGCCTTCACCAACCCGACGGTCAACTCGTACCGCCGGCTGGTGCCGGGCTTCGAGGCGCCGGTCAACCTGGTCTACTCGCAGCGGAACCGGTCGGCCTGCACCCGTATCCCGGTCACCGGCAGCAACGCCAAGGCCAAGCGGGTCGAGTTCCGGGTGCCGGACCCGTCCAGCAACCCGTACCTCGCCTTCTCGGCGATGCTGATGGCCGGCCTCGACGGCATCAAGAGCAAGATCGAGCCGCCGGAGCCGATCGACAAGGACCTCTACGACCTCCCGCCGGAGGAGTGGGCCAACGTCAAGCAGGTCCCCGGCTCGCTGCCGGAGGTGCTCGACGCGCTGGAGGCCGACCACGACTTCCTGCTGGAGGGTGGCGTCTTCACGCCCGACCTGATCTCGACCTGGATCGAGTGGAAGCGCACCAACGAGGTGGACCCGGTCCGGCTGCGGCCGACCCCGCACGAGTTCGCCCTGTACTTCGACTGCTGATCCACGCCACGACCACCGGTTCGGGCCGGTCCGCCACGGCGGGCCGGCCCGAACCCGTTTCCGGGGCGCGTCTCCCATGGCCTTGTCAGCGATATAACTTCGTACACGATATATTGCGGCCATGGCTCCATCCACCCCGCTGCGGGAACCCACCTTCCTGATCCTCACCGCGCTCGCCCGGGAGCCGCTGCACGGCTACGGCATCATCAGCGAGGTCGCCGCCCTCTCCGACGGGCGGGTCTCCCTGCGTCCCGGCACCCTCTACGGTGCCCTGGACCGGCTCACCGACGACGGGCTCGTCGAACCCGACCACGAGGAGATCGTCGACGGGCGCCTCCGCCGCTACTACCGCCTCACCGAGGCGGGCAGCGCCGCCCTGGCCGCCGAGACCGAACGGCTCCGCCGCAACGTCGAGGCGGCGAGCCTCCGGTTGCGCGACCGCGCCGAGAAGGCCGCCCCAACCGGAGGCCCGGAGCCGCGTGGCGGCCTCGTCCGCCCCGCCCGACGCCCGCGCATCGCCGGAGGTACCGCATGAGCGACCAGCCGCCCGCCGCCACGCCGGACCCGGCCGACGCCGCCCAGACGCCCCTGGAACGCCGCTACCGGCGGCTGCTTCGGGTCTACCCGGCCCCGTACCGCGCCGACCGGGCCGACGAGATCGTCGGGACCTACCTGGACCTGGTGGATCCGCGGCGACGCTGGCCCTCACCCGGCGACGCCCTCGACGTGCTGCGCGGCGGGCTCCACGAGCGGCTGCGCGGATACGGCGCCCTCGGCCTGCTGGCCGCCCTGCCGCTGGCCGCGAGCCTCGCGCTGCACACCCTGCTCGCGCTCTCGGCCTTCCTGCTGGTACGCGTCGAGCTCGCCACCCCTCCCGTACCCGAACTGCCGACGGTCGGCCCGGTGCAGACCCTCGGGGCGGTCGTCTGGCTCGGCTGGCTGGTCGTGGGGCTCTCGGCGCCCCTGCTGCCCGGACGCTGGACCCGACGCGCCGCACTCGCCGTCGTCCTGCTGACCCTGGCGCTGCCGGCCGCGGCCGGACTCACCGGGCAGCCCCGGCCGCCGCTCCTCGTCCTCGTCCCCACCACCGCGCTGGGGCTGGTCACCCTGGCCCTGCCAGCCGAACCGGGCCGGCTCACCCGGATCCTGACGCCGCTCGCCGCAGGGGTCGGGGCCGTCGCCTCCGGCGCCTGGTGGGACGACGCCGACCGGTACCTCATGTACCACTCGACGCCGGAGATCCTGGCCGCGGCCGGCGAACTGCTGGTCGCACTGGCCGTCGCGGTCGCGCTCAGGTACACGGTCAACGGCGACGACCGAGGGCTCTGGGCGACGCTGCTGCTGGCGGTCCCGGCCGGCCTGCTCACCGTCCAGCCGCTCACCAAACACCTCTGGGCGCATCCCGGCGGCAGCCCGAGCTGGGGAGCGTACGCCGGCACGTCGGTGCTGGTCGTCCTGGCCGGCGGGCTACTGCTGGCCGCCATGATCGCCAGTCGGGCCGCCCGCCACCGCGCGGTCCGCCGCCGGCTGGCCTCCGGCGTCTGCCCGACCTGCGGCCACCGGCCGGTCGACGAGCCGGCCGGCTGACCCGCCCACCGTCGGCGGCGGACCCGCCGGCTACGGTCGAGGTGGCGCGAGCCGGGCCACCAGCTCGCGAACCACCTCGACCAGCAGGTCGATGTCGGCCTCGGTGGTCCGCCAGTTCACGATCGCCGGGCGGAGCGCCACCCGACCGTCGTAGACGGTGGTGCCGGCGAAGACCCGACCGTCGTCGAGCAGCGCCGCACCGAGCCGCCGGTTGAGGTCGTCGAGCGCCTCGGCCGCGACGTGCGCCGGGCGGGCCCGGAAGCAGACGATGCACAGCGGCACCTCGGCGAGGCGTTCCAGCTCGGGCGCCTCGTCCACCAGGCGGGCGAGCCGCTGTGCCAGGTCGAGCTGCCGCTCCACCATCGCCCGGTAGCCGTCCCGGCCGTACGCCGCCAGGGTCGCCCAGATCGGCAGCGCCCGGGCCCGCCGCGACGACTCCGGCCCGAAACTGGAGTAGTTCACCGGACCGGCCGACACCGCCACGTCACCCGACCCGGTCGCCGGCGCCGCCGTGCCGGCACCGGCCGCATCCGGGCGCCCCTGCCCCGCCGGCTTCGACCACAGCGGACTTCCCGGCCCCGGCAGGTACGCCGAGCCCGGCATCCCGAACGCCGCCGCCAGCCGGGCCGGTTCCCGGACGAAGGCGAACCCGTTCTCGTACGGCACGTTCAGCCACTTGTGGCCGTCGCAGGCGATGGAGTCGGCCCGGTCGATCCCCCGCACCAGGTGGGCGGTCCGTGGCGACAGCGCGGCGAAGAGCCCGAACGCCCCGTCCACGTGCAGCCAGGCGCCGTGGCGCTCGGCGAGGTCGGCCAGCGCCTCGATCGGGTCGAAGTCACCGGCGTTGACCTCCCCCGCGCTGGCGACCAGCACCGCCGGGCCGTCCAGTTCGGCGAGCCGGCGTTCGACCGCCGCCAGGTCGACCCGCCCGACCCGGTCGGCGGCGTAGACCTCGACGGTGTCCCGGCCGTGGCCGAGCATCTGCAACGCCTTGCGAACGCTGGCGTGGACGTACCCGCCGGAGAGGACCGGCATGCGGGGCAGCCCGGCCAGCCCGTTGGCGGCCACGTCGACCCCGTGTCGTTCCGCCCACCAGTGGGTGGCGACGGCCAGCGAGGTGAAGTTGGCGAACGTGGCGCTGGCGACCAGCGCCCCGCCGTACGTCTCGGGAAGCCCGAACAGCTCGCGCAGCCAGCGCAGCGCGACCCACTCGACCTCGGCGGCGAACCGCGACGACGCCAGGAAGGCGGCGTTCTGGTCCAGCAGCGACGTGGTCCAGTCGGCGGCGAGCGCGGCCGGGGTGGTGCCGCCGATGACGAAGTGGAAGAAGCGCGGCCCGGCGGAGTGGGTGGCGGCGGCGGTCCCGACCCGCAGCAGCCGCTCCGCGGCGGCGGCCGTGCCGATTCCCTGCTCGGGCAGCCCGCCGTCCGGGGTCAGCGTCGACAGCTCGGCCAGCAGGCTGGCGGCGTCCGGGTCGTACACCGGGCGTTCGGCCAGCGAGTCGAGGTACGGCCCGGCGGCCTCGGACACCCGCCGCAGCACCTCCGCCGTCGCGTCGGCGTCGAAGAGCGGATCACCCATGTCGAAACCCCCTGACGGTCCTCACCCGGTACGACCCACCCTGCCACCGTCGGCCGCCCGTCCTCACGGGCCAATCGCACGGTCGCGGCGTGGGAGGGAGGGCACGCGTGCGGCCGGACGGCCGCCAGAGCGCCGAGACGGGCGTCGTCGACGGTGATCTCCGACCGCCGGTCGCCCGCACACGATCCCGGGCACCGGTCATCCGCTCGTACGCGTGGGTCGTCGGATCCCGCTACCCGGGACCGCATCACAGCGCCGGGCGGCCCGGACCACCGTCAGCCGTGCGGGCAGAGGGTTGGCAGCGGCCGGCGGCGGACATGTCCTCGGCGGGTAAGCCGAGGACCCACCGACGCACCGGACCGGGTCAGCGGTGCGACCTCGCGAACTCCACGAAGCCCCGCCACGCCCCGCGCCCGAACACCAACACCGGACCAGACGGGTCCTTGCTGTCCCGCACCAGAACGCGCCCGGGAAGGTTGTCCGCCACCTCCACACAGTTGCCCTGGTTGGTGCCGCTACGACTGCTCTTGCGCCAGCGCGGCTCAAACATGACCGCCGATCACCTTCCGGTGAGGTCTCTACGCACGGCTGCACCGAAAGCGGCTGCCGCCCATCCCACGTTACTTCCAGGCGGTCCAG
>CALGAM010000222.1 GCA_937951935.1 uncultured Micromonospora sp.
CCTCGATCCGGCTGGCGTGCCCGGCGATCGCCTCGTCCGTGGCGTTGTCCACGATCTCGTTGAGGAGGTGGGCCACGCCACGGCTGTCGGTCGACCCGATGTACATGCCGGGACGCTTGCGGACCGCGTCCAGACCTTCGAGATGCGTGAGGTCGTCGGCGCCGTACGGGATGTCAGGCTGTGCAGTCAACGCGGTGATCTCCCGAGGTTGCCGGTGGTGCGCCCCGAAACGGCGCCGCTGGCCGTCGGGTACCGGGCACCGGGCCCCGCGCCGCAGGCGAGCGTACCGACTCCGGTGATCGGTTCCGGGCAGCATCCGCCCTGTTCGGGGCCGTTGGCGAGCAAGGTCACGCCCGGATTCTGACCCGGGGGTACGACGCGGTGGGCCGGAAAGGCGCCAGGGCACGGGTGATTTCGGATGCGACCGGAGTGACCGGTGCGACACCATGCCCGCATGCCGTCTCCGCGACCGTTCCGTGACCCGCGCCTGCCGGTCGGCACCCAGGTGGTGCTCCGGGAGGCCGCCGTCGACCTGTCCGGCGTACGCGTACCGCGCGGCGCCACCGGCCGGGTCGTCGACCACGACGACACCACCGACGAATACCTGGTCGACCTCACCGACGGCCGGCGGCTGCGCAGCCCACGAGGGCGGCTGGCGCTGCACAGGGCGGACCGGCGGGACCGGACGGTCGGCGAGCGCCCGGCGGCGGTGGACGGGGCGGACCTGGTGACCCGGCACACGATCTACGCCGCCGTGGTGGGTTCCCGGGCGTTCGGACTGGCGACCGAGGAGTCCGACACCGACGTGCGAGGCGTCTACGCCGCGCCGGCGTCGGCGTTCTGGTCGCTGACCAAGCCGCCCTCGCACGTCGAGGGGCCGGAGCCGGAGCGGTTCTCCTGGGAGGTCGAACGCTTCTGCGACCTGGCCCTGCGGGCCAACCCGAACCTGCTGGAGGTGCTGCACTCGACAGAGGTCCTCGTGGTCACCCCGATCGGCGCGGAGCTGCTCGAACTGCGCCCGGCCTTCCTGTCCCGGCTCGTGCACCGGACCTACGCCGGATACGCGCTCCGCCAGTTCCAGAAGCTGGAGGCCGACCTGCGGCAGCACGGCCGGCCCCGGTGGAAGCACGTCATGCACCTGCTGCGGCTGCTGCTGGGCGGGCGGGACCTGCTCCGGCACGGCCGGCTCACCCTGGACGTGGGCGAGCACCGGGACCGGCTGCTGGCGGTTCGCCGGGGTGAGCTGCCGTGGGCGGAGGTGGAGAGATGGCGACTGGCGCTGCACGCCGACCTCGACGCGGCGTTGGCCCGGACGCCGCTGCCGGCCGGCCCGGACACGGCCCGGGTGGACGCCTGGTTGTACTCGGTCCGGGCCCGCAGTGCCCGGCGGGCCCTCACCGAGGAGGTGCGACGATGAGCGGCCCGGCCGCCCCCGACGTGACCCGGTTGGATCCGGCGAGGGTGCGCGCCGTCGTCGCCGAGCAGCCGTACCCCCTGCTCTTCGCCACCGTCTCCGGCGCCCACCTGTACGGGTTCCCGTCCCGCGACTCCGACGTCGACCTGCGCGGCGCCCATCTGCTGCCGGCCGCCGAGGTGGTCGGCCTGCGGCGCGGGCCGGCGACCCTGGACCGCGGCTGGGTGCGGGACGGCGTCACCATCGACCTGGTCACCCACGACGTGGCGAAGTTCTGTGAGCTGCTGCTGCGTCGCAACGGATACGTCCTGGAGCAGCTTCTCTCCCCGCTGGTCGTGGTCACCGGCGACGTCCACGCCGAGCTGGTGGCGTTGGCTCCCCGCTGCGTGACCCGGCACCACGCCCACCACTACCGGGGCTTCGCCCGCAACCAGCAGCGGCGGTACGCCGCCAGCGGGGAGCTGAAGCCGCTGCTCTACGCGTTTCGGACGCTGCTGACCGGGATCCACCTGATGCGGACCGGAGAGGTCGTCGCACACCTGCCGACCCTGGCCGGGGTGGTCGCGGAGTCACCGGCGTACCTCGACGTGCTGATGGCGGCCAAGGTCGCCGGCGAGCACCACCGACTCGCCGGGACGCCGGGGGCACCGGACCCGGACCGGCTCGCCGCCGACCTGGACGCCCTGCACACGGTCCTGGACCAGGCGCAGCAGGACTCCCGGCTTCCCGACCGGCCGGCGGCGGAGCCCGCGCTGCACGACCTGTTGGTGCGGGTCAGGCTGGCCACCGCCGACTCCGACCGGTGACCGCCGCCGATTCCGGCGGGAAACCCCGGTTCGGTCGGACGGCAGGCCGCGGGCGACAGCCGGACGCGGCGACCGGTCACCGGGGGCGGCACGGGCTCGACGACCCCGAACCAAACTCGACGACCCTGAACCAAACAAGCGCTCGATAAGATCCGGCGCACGGGGTGGACGGGCACCCCCGGGGGAACGAGGAGCGGACCGCATGACTCTTCGGCACGACCGGCACGGTCGGGTCGCGGTGTTCACCATCGACCGGCCACGGGTGCGGAACTGCCTCGACCACGCCACCCTGTCGGCACTGACCGCCGGGCTGAGCGCGGCGGCCGCCGACCCGGCGGTGCGGGCGGTCGTGCTCACCGCCAGTGGTGACCGGGCGTTCAGCGCCGGACTGGACCTGAGGGCGGTGGCCGAGGCGGGGATGCCGGATCCGGCGACCAGCCCGGTACACCTGCTCCGCGACGGCTACCCCCTCCCGGTGATCGCCGCGGTCAACGGAGCGGCGATCGGCGGCGGCTTCGAACTCGCCCTCGCCTGCGATCTCCGCGTCGCCGCGGACCACGCGTACTTCGCGCTGCCGGAGGTCTCGCTCGGCCTCGCCGCCACCGAGGGCGGAACCGAGCTGCCGCAGCGCATCCCCCTGGCCGTCGCACTGGAGATCGGACTGGGCGGCGAGCCGCTCACCGCGGCGCGCGCGTACCAGTTGGGCCTGGTCAACCGGGTGGTGCCGGCGGCCGAACTGCTGCCGGCGGCGCTCGCCCTCGCCGATCGGATCGCCGGGCACTCGCCGACGGCGGTCCGGGTCACCAAGGATCTGATGTACCGGTCCCTCTCGATGGATCCGGCACCCCTGCGGGCCCGCAACCGCGCCGCGACCACCGCGCTGCTCGCCGGGCCGGACGCGACCGAGGGAATGGCGGCCTTCCTCGAGAGGCGGGCACCGCGGTGGGCGGACCCGGCGCCGGACACCCGGGAGGCCCCCGCCGCGGACGCGCCACCCGCGGGCGCGGGGTGACGGACACCACGGCACGACCCGTCGATACCAATCAAGCGCTTGGTATGCTGCGGCGGGAACCCGCGCAAGCGCCCGCGACACGGCGGTGGATCGGAGGACTGGCACCATGACGCAGGCCTATATCGTCGAGGCGGTCCGCACCCCGGTGACCCGACGCGGCGGGGCCCTCGCCGGGGTCCACCCGGCGGATCTGGGTGCGCACGTCATCTCGGCGCTGTTGTCCCGCAGCGGGGTGGATCCCGCCGTCGTCGACGACGTCGTCTTCGGCTGCGTGGACACCCTCGGGCCACAGGCCGGGGACATCGCCCGCACCGCGTGGCTCGCCGCCGGCCTGCCGGACCACGTCCCCGGGGTGACTGTCGACCGACAGTGCGGCTCCTCCCAACAGGCGGTCCACTTCGCCGCCCAGGCGGTGCTCAGCGGTACCGCGGACGTCGTCGTCGCCGGGGGCGTCCAGAACATGAGCGCGATCCCGATCTCGGCGGCGATGACCGTCGGGGAGCAGTTCGGCTTCCCGGACCCGTTCTCCGGCTCGTCCGGGTGGCGTCGCCGCTACGGCGACCAGCAGATCTCGCAGTTCCGCTCCGCGGAGATGATCGCGCAGCGGTGGGGCACGAGCCGCGCGGAGATGGAGGAGTTCGCGCTGCGCAGCCACCACCGCGCGCTGGCCGCGATCGCCGAGGGCCGGTTCGACCGCGAGCTCGTCCCGCTCGGCGAGGCGACGGTCGACACCTGTCCCCGGGCGGACACCTCGCTGGAGAAGATGGCCGCTCTCGAGCCGCTTCAGCCCGGTGGAAGCATCACCGCGGCGGTCGCCAGCCAGATCTGCGACGGCGCCGCCGCCGTACTGGTGATGTCCGAGCGGGCCGTCCGCGAGCACCGGGTCACCCCGCGCGCCCGGATCCACCACCTGTCCGTGCGCGGTGCCGATCCGGTCTGGATGCTGACCGCCCCCATCCCGGCCACGGCGCACGCGCTCGCCCGTACCGGCCTGTCGGTCACGGACATCGACCTGTTCGAGGTCAACGAGGCGTTCGCCTCGGTGGTGCTCGCCTGGATCAAGGAGACGGGCGCGGACCCCGACCGGGTCAACGTCAACGGCGGGGCGATCGCACTCGGCCACCCCCTCGGCGCGACCGGCGCCCGGCTGATGACGACCCTGCTGCACGAGCTCGAACGCACCGGCGGCCGGTACGGCCTGCAGACGATGTGCGAGGGTGGCGGGCAGGCGAACGTCACGATCATCGAGAGGCTGTGATGGGTCCAGACCTGACCGGCAAGGCCGTGATCGTCACCGGCGGCACCCGCGGCATCGGCGCGGAGATCGCCCGGCGGTATCTCCAGGCCGGCGCGCGGGTGCTGGTGTGCGGCCGTACCGCCGTCGCCGAGCTGCCCGCCCACGACGGGCGCGGCGCGGAGTTCGTCCGGGCCGACGTGCGACGTCCCGAGGAGGCCGCGGCGGTGGTCGACGCCGCGGTCGAGCGGTTCGGCCGGCTCGACATCCTGGTCAACAACGCCGGCGGTTCGCCCATGGCCGACGCCGCCACCGTCTCCCCCCGCTTCGTCAGCTCGGTCGTCTCGCTGAACCTGCTGGCGCCCTTCTTCCTCGCCCAGCCCGCCAACGCGGTCATGCAGCGCCAGCCCGAGGGCGGGCTGATCCTCAACATCGGCAGCGTCGCCGGGCGCGACCCGGCCCCGGGAACCGCGGCCTACTCCGCGGCCAAGGCCGGGCTGGCCACCCTGACCCGGGCCCTGGCGCTGGAGTTCGGCCCTCGGGTGCGGGTCAACCAGGTCACCGTCGGCCTGGTCCGGACCGAGCTGGCGCACCTGCACTACGGCGACGAGGAAGGGGTGCGGGCGGTGGCGGCGACGATCCCGCTGCGACGCATGGCCACACCGGCCGACGTCGCCGCCGCGTGTCTGCTGCTCAGCTCACCGCTCGCCGGCTACGTCAACGGCACGGAGCTGCTGGTCGACGGTGGTGGCGAGATTCCGGCCCGGTTCCTCGCCGCGCGGCCCCACACCAGCTAGTCGAGGTGTTCCGCGCGCTTCGGCACCCCCCGTTCCGCGTGCTGTGGACGGTGGTGATCCTCGGACAGCTCGGGTACTGGATCTCGTCGGTCGCCTTCCAGTGGGAGGTCGCCCACCGGACCGGGAACGATCCGCTGGCCCTGGGTCTGCTCTACTTCTGCGGCCTCGCGCCGTACCTGTTCCTCTCGCTGCCCGCCGGGATGCTCGCGGACAGCGTGGACCGGCGGCGTGTGATGATCGCCGTCCAGGCGGCCGCGGCGGTGCTCGCGGTCACCGCCACCCTGCTCGCCACGGCGTCGGTCATGTCGACGCTGGCGGTGATGCTGCTCAGTTTCCTGGCCGGCTGCGTCATCACGGTCGTCTCCCCCGCCAGCCAGGCCCTCGTGGCCACCGCCGTGCCGGCGGAGGACCTGGCCAGCGCGGTACCGCTGCAGTCGGCCGGGCTGAACCTGGCCCGGATCACCGGACCGGCGCTGGTCGGTCCGGTGCTGCTGTTCGGCGGTTCGGCCAGCGCCTTCGGTGTCTACGCGGTGCTGTCGCTGGGCGCCGCGACGCTGGCCGTCCGGCTCCATTCGGGCGGACCGGCGGGACGGGCGACCGGGGCGGCGGAGACGATACGGCACCGGCTCGCCGCCGCCGTGCGGCACGTCCGGGAGCGGCGCCCCGCGCTCCCCGCGCTGGGCATCGTGGCGGCGACCTCCGTCTTCGGCTCGTCCTACCTGGCGCAGCTTCCACTGCTCGCGTCCCGGGTCGACGGCGGCACCGAGTCCACCTTCCCGGCCCTGGTGACCCTCAGTGGCATCGGCTCACTCGTCGGAGTGCTCTCCGTGGCCTGGCGGGGCCGGGGACTGACCCTGCTGTCGGCGGCGGCCCAGCTCGTCGTCCTCGGGGTGGTGGTCGCCCTGTTCGGTGTGGTGCCGTCGTTCCTGCCGCTCACCGTGCTGATGATCCTCGGTGGCGGGCTCACCCTGTCGATCATGACGTCGATCAACTCGATCCTGCAGCACCTCATCGACGACGCCCAGCGCGGACGGGTGATGAGCCTGTACTTCATCTGCTGGGGCGGGCTGCTCCCCTTCGGGGGCCTCGGTCTCGGTGGCCTGGTCCGGCTGGTCGGCGCCGGTTGGGCCTTCGCCGGTTTCGGGGCGACGGCCTGCCTCGCCGGTCTCGCCCTCGCCCTGCGCGCCCGGCGGTACCGGGCCTAGCGCCGACGCCCGGGCTTGACGCGTTCCGGTGATCCACCCTACGGTCCGAACAAGCGCTTGCTAGGAGAGAGGGGGGTTCGATGAGCACGCCGCGGTTCGGTTTCACCCCGGGCGACGTCGTGCTGGTCACCGGCGCCGGCAGCGGCATCGGCCGGGCGATCGCGACCAGAGCCGCCGAGATGGGACTGGCCGTCGCCGCCGTCGACATGAACCCGTCGGGCGCGGCGGCCACGGTGGAGCGCATCGCCCGGTCCGGCGGTCGGGCCCTGGCGATCACCGCCGACGTCAGCGACCCCGCCGCGGTCGACACCGCGTTCGCCCGCGCCCGGGAACTGGGCGTGATCCGGTACCTGGTGAACAACGCCGGCCCCTCCTCCGCCAGCGACCTGGAATTCGACGAGGCGCTGCGCATCGCGGTGGGCAGCGTCCGGCGGGTGACCGACACCTGGCTCGGCGGTGGGGCACCGCCGGGAGCGGCACTGGTCAACATCGCCTCCGTCGCGGGCAACCTCGTCGGCACCGCCTCCGACTGGTACTGCGCCGCGAAGGCGGCGATCATGGGCTACACCCGTCACCTCGCGACGTACCGCAGCGACGAGGTTCGTAGCAACGCCGTCGCGCCGGGGATGACCGACACGCCCCGGCTGGCCGGCTTCGTCGAGAGCGAGGTCGGGCAGCGGGTGCTGAGCCGGATCCCGCTGCGTCGGATGGCCACGCCGGACGACGTCGCGTACGCGGTGCTCTTCCTGTTGTCCCCGCTGGCCGGTTACATCAACGGGGTCTTCCTGCCGGTCGACGGCGGCTGGACCATCACCCAGTAGCCGCACCGCCGCCGGACGGAGAGGATCCCGCACCGCCGTCGGATACGGAGAGGATCGCCGCCGGCGGCGGGGGTCAGCCCACCGACGGCAGCCCGTCTTCCTCGCCCCAGAACCGCCGCCAACTCGGCCAGCTCTCGGGCAGACTGGCAGCGGTGACGTACGGGTTGCCCGGGAAGTTGAAACGACCGGGCACCCGCGCCGGGTTCTGCCGGACGTCCGCGGCGTAGAGGGGCTTGGGCTTCCGACTGCGGAAGTACCAGCGACCGTCCGCCTCCCGGACGTAGCGGTCGTGGTAGACCACCGGCATCACGATCCACTGGTCACCCACCTCGTGCTCCGGTCTGCAGTACACGAGCCCGTCGGCGGTGTCCGGGCCCGTGAAGTCGATGACGTGGTTACCGACGATGTGGAACGTGATGCGGTACGGTCGCAGAATCCCGTCGAACCACTCGGCCAGGGCAGCCCGGCCGACGCGGCCGTCCCCCACCCGGACGTCGTTGGCGAAGAGCGCGGCGAGCGCGGTGACGTCCCGACTGTCCAGCGCGAGCGCGTAACGCGAGACCAGTTGGCGGATCTGCTCGACCGACTCCAGCCGGTCGAGGCGGGCGGCGAGGTCACTCATGAGGCCCTCCTGGGCGGCGAAGGCCGTGCGGACGCATTCAAGCAAGCACTTGGTTGGCGAACTCTACCAGCGCCCCTCGCGCACCAACAGCCACCGCCGACCCGACGCGACAGCAGATGTTGACGCGAGAACATCGACTGCTAAGGTGCCAACCAAGCGCTTGCTACGTCAATGGAGAGAATGCGGGAGCTGTAGATGGCCGACAAACGGATGACCGCACAGGATGTGGTCGGCCGCCTCAGATCGGGGATGACCATCGGGATCGGCGGATGGGGGTCCCGACGCAAACCGATGGCCCTGATCCGGGAGATCCTGCGATCCGACCTGCGGGACCTCACCGTGGTCTCCTACGGCGGTCCCGACGTCGGGCTACTCTGCGCGGCAGGCAAGATCCGCAAGCTCGTCTTCGGCTTCGTCTCGCTGGACTCCATCCCTCTGGACCCCCACTTCCGGGCGGCACGACAGGCGGGCGCGCTGGAGGTCGTCGAGTACGACGAGGGCATGCTGCAGTGGGGGCTGTACGCGGCCGGGCTGAAGCTGCCGTTCCTGCCCACCCGCGCCGGCCTCGGTTCGGACGTGCTGACCCACAACCCGCGGCTGCGCACCGTCGCCGACCCGTACGGCGGTGACGAGGTGGTGGCGATGCCGCCGCTGCACCTGGACGTCGCGCTGATCCACATGAACCGCGCCGACATCCACGGCAACGGCCAGTTCCTCGGACCGGACCCCTACTTCGACGACCTGTACTGCATGGCGGCCGAACAGGCGTACATGTCCTGCGAGAAGATCGTGCCGACCGCCGAGCTGACCGCGACCGCGCACCCGGCCACCCTCCGGATCAACCGCCTGCTGGTGACCGGAGTGGTCGAGGCGCCCAACGGCGCCCACTTCACCTCGTGCGCTCCCGACTACGACCGGGACGAGGACTTCCAGCGGGAGTACGCCGCCTCGGCGGCCAGCCCGGACGCCTGGCGGGCCTTCCGGGACCGCTACCTGGCCGGCTCGGAGTCGGACTACCAGGCCGCCGTGGCGGCCCGCCGCGCGGAGGTGTCGGCATGACGAACGTGGCAGACCCCCAGGTCCCGGCGACCGATGCCACCGTCAGCCGCGCCGAGGTGTGCGTGGTCGCCTGCGCCGACGTGTTCCGGGACAACGGAGAGGTGCTGGCCAGCGCCTTCGGCACCATCCCCAGCATCGGGGTACGGCTGGCCCGGCAGACCTTCTCCCCCGACCTGCTGATCTCCGACGGAGAGTCGTACCTGGTCCGCGGGGCCTGGCCGGTCGGCGCACCGGCGACCGGCGAGATCGAGGCGTGGGTTCCGTTCCGCACCATCTTCGACCTGGTGTGGCACGGCAAGCGGCACGTCATGATGATCCCGAGCCAGGTCGACCGGTACGGCAACACGAACATCTCGGCGATCGGCGACTACCGGCGGCCGACGGTGCAGCTGCTCGGCGTACGCGGTGCGCCGGGCAACAGCGTCTGCCACCCGACCAGCTACTGGGTGCCCCGGCACAGCACGCGGGTGTTCGTGCCGCGGGTCGACATGGTCTCCGGGGTGGGCAACGACCGGGCCGCGCAGGCCGGGCCCGGGGCCAGCCGCTACCACGACCTGCGCCGGATCGTGACCGACCTGGCCGTCTTCGACTACCACCCCGAGCACGGCACGCTCCGCCTCGCCTCGGTCCACCCGGGTGTCACGGTGGCGCAGGTGCAGGCCGCCACCGGCTTCCCGCTGGAGGCCGACGACGACGTGCCGCAGACCCGGCTGCCCACCGCGGAGGAGCTGCGGCTGATCCGCGAGGTGCTCGACCCGCGCGGGCTGCGTAACCGGGAGGTGGCCGGATGACCCCGCCGTCCGAGCCGAACCCGTCGGCGCCGCCGTCCGATCCGGTCCCGTCGGTGCTGCGTACCCGGATCTGCGAGCTGTTCGGGGTGCGCTACCCGATCGTGCAGACCGGGATGGGTTACGTCTCCGACGCCCGGCTGACCGCCGCGACGGCCAACGCCGGTGGTCTCGGCATCCTCTCCGCCGGCCTGCTGTCGTACGAGGAGCTCGCCGCGGCGATCGACGACGTGCGGTCCCGCACCGACCGTCCGTTCGGGGTCAACCTCCGTGCCGACCAACCCGACGTCGAGCGCCGGATCGACCTGCTGATCTCCGCCGGGGTGCGGGTGGCCTCGTTCGCCCTGGCGCCCCGCCAGGACCTCATCGCCCGGTGCAAGGACGCCGGGCTGGTGGTGGTGCCGTCGATCGGGGCCCGTCGCCACGCCGAGAAGGTGGCGGCCTGGGGCGTGGACGCGGTGATCGTGCAGGGCGGAGAGGGCGGCGGCCACACCGGCGGGGTACCGACCAGTCTGCTGCTGCCGCAGGTGGTCGACGCGGTCGACATCCCGGTGATCGGTGCCGGCGGGTTCTTCGACGGTCGCGGCCTGGTCGCCGCACTGGCGTACGGCGCGTCCGGCATCGCCATGGGCACCCGGTTCCTGCTCACCACCGACTCGCCGGTCGCGCCCGCGGTCAAGGAGGTGTACCTCGCC
>CALGAM010000223.1 GCA_937951935.1 uncultured Micromonospora sp.
GACAAGGCCTACAACTACGGTGTCGCGATCGCGGCGAAGCTGCAGAAGCTGATTCCCCGGCAGCAGTTCGAGGTGCCGATCCAGGCGGCGATCGGCAACCGGGTGATCGCCCGCGAGACCATCCGGGCCATTCGCAAGGACGTGCTCGCCAAGTGCTACGGCGGTGACATCACCCGCAAGCGCAAGCTGCTGGAGAAGCAGAAGGAGGGCAAGAAGCGGATGAAGATGGTCGGCCGGGTGGAGGTTCCCCAGGAGGCCTTCATCGCCGCCCTCTCCACCGCCGACTCCGGTGACGGCAAGGCTGGCGGGAAGCGGTGACACCCCGGGGGTACGGTCCCGGCGCCTCCTTCTGCCCGCGGTGTGCGGCGCCGCTGCCCGGGCCCGCTCCGACAACCTGTGTCGGCTGCGGTTACCAGCTGTTCGTCAACGCCCGTCCCACCGCCGGGCTCGTCCTGCTCGACCGCGATCCGGGGTGGGCGGACGGGCCGGTGGGGGCGGACGATGCGGGGCCGCGCTTCCTGGCGTTGCGTCGGGCGGCGGAGCCGATGATCGGCCGGTGGGAGACGCCGGGCGGGTTCTGCGACGGCTGGGAGCATCCCGCGGACGCGGCGCTTCGGGAGGCCCGCGAGGAACTGGGTGTCACGGTGACGATCGGTGACTGCCTCGGGATGTTCGTCGGCAGTTACGAGTTCCAGGACGAGGTGCTTCCGGTACTCGACGTCTTCTTCCTGGCCATGCTGGAGGAACACGCCATCGTCCTGGATCCGGCCGAGGCGACCGAGTGGCGCTGGTTCCCCCTGTTCGACCCGCCTCCGCTGGCCTTCGCCACGATGGACCAGGCCGTCCGGGTGGCGGCGCAGCGTCTGCGACGCGGGGACGGTCCGGGGCCTGCGGGCGCCGACGAACGCGGTCGCCGCGTGTGACCGCCGACGGAGGGGAGACCCGAACTTCGGCGTCGCTCCGAGTCGGACAGGCCGTCGGTGACGTGTCATACTTCCCTGCGGCCGCAACGCGCCCAACCGTGACCCGGACGGGCATTGTCGACCTTCCGACTTTCGTTGGCGATCCTCCTTCGGGTTCGGCCGGTCCGGCGGCCGCCTTTCCGCCGACCGACGCGGCGGGAAGGCTGTTTACACCACGGTTCGACCGACCGTCGGCACGGTGGTGGATCCCGGCCTGGGGCACGGGTCTATGTTCCAAGAGTGGTTTTGCTGTTACGGTCGGTAATGTGTCCACCGATTCTGCCCTGGGAAGTGCGGAGTTGTCCCCCCAACAGCTTTCGTACCAACACCCGAAGGTGGCGTTGTACCTTGAGGCGTACACGCCGCTGGTCGAACAATGGTTTCACGCCCTGCGCGCCTGCCCGGCGCTGACGGAATTGCGCGCCACGGCACAGACCCGAGACGTTCTCGGTAACGTGGAACGCCTGGAGTCGCTTTTCCGGTCCATCGTCGACGACCTGTTCGACCAGGGGGGCGCGGTGCTGGAGCACGCCCTGGCGGTGGTCTCCGAACACCGGGACGCGGTGGTCTGGACAAACCAGATGGTGCCACGGCCCGGAGCCGACCTCGTCGAACTGGCCGCCTCCCTGCGGCACAAGTTCAAGCGGAACATCAGCCTCGCGCTGATGGAGGCGCTGATCTGCCTGCAGTCCGCGATCGCGTACGGGCGGGACACGCTGGGGCTTGCCGGTGCTGCTCTGGAGGCGACCCTGCGTCGGAGCACCGTCCTGCTGGCCAGCCTCTCCGTGCTGCACGACGAGCAGGAGGTGGCGCGGATGCGCTACCTGACGGGGGACCCGAGGGAGATCCAGCACCCGACGTTCACCGTGTCCGACATCGTCGGTGGCGCCTTCCACATTCCCGCGGACAAGTTCCGGGTGGTCGGGGCGGACGGGCACCAGAGGATCCGGTTCGCGAGCGTCCCACCCAGCGGCCTCGTGCCCACCAGTCCCACCATGAAGTGCCCTGCCCACCGGTTGACCAACGAGGACGGGGAACCGTTGAACAACGAGTTGTGGGACCTGCTCGTGGACATTTATCGGGATTCCGGCCAACTGGCGTAGCCGAACCGCCGGTATCGGCCGGGGACCAGGCGGAGAACGTGAACGCGACGGCAGGTCGCGGAAAAACGTGAGAATCGGCGACTGACGCGATTCGTGTTCCGCCGCCGAGCCGGGTTTTCACGTGCCGCGCCGCCCGGTCGCCGTACGCATTCCGGGTGTCGTGCGAACGGGAAATCGCGGTCGGGGCGATTTCCGGCCGACCGCCGCCGGCCTCTCACGGTCCGCCGAGGGCAGATCACGATTCGCCGACGGCACGTCCGTCACGGCGGCGGTGCACGGGCGGCTCCGGCGGGCGACGTCGGTGGAGCAACCGGATCTCGACTCCGGGGCGATGACGGTGGCGCCACGGCCCCGGCCCGGATTCGCCCTCACGGGAGCCGGTCCGGGCTGAGGCGGGACGTCGGGCGCCGCCCTCGCGCCACACGTCGCCGGGCGTTAGCGGAGCCAGGGGATGCTGGGGTTCAGCAGGCCGCGCTCCCTGAGCTCCTTGCGCAGCGGGATCTCCTCGTCGACGTAGCCGTCCCAGTTGACGCCCCAGAAGTTGGCGGTGTGCGTACCCTCGCCGCACAGCTGGCGCTGCACCGGGGTGCGGTTGGCCCACCAGGGCCCGTCCTTGTCGATGTGCAGCTCGTCCAGCGGCCGGATCCACCGGTAGGTGTACCCGATGAAGAGCATCTTCCGGGTGATGGTCGACAGGTTCGTGGAGCGGGAGTGCCACAGTCGCCGGTCGAAGATGAACGCGTCGCCCGGGTTGGCGGTGATCTCGATCGTGCCCTCCGGATCCGGGTTGTGCACGGTCAGGTCGGCCGGGCGGGGCAGCGAGTTCCGCAGGTGGCTGCCCGGGATGATCTTGGTGGCGCCGCGCCCGGTCTCCGACAGGTCGGACAGGACGTAGGCGACCTTCAGTGAGAACATCGGCCGCGGGACGTCGGGGTCCAGCGTCTCCGGGTCGGAGTTCTGTCGGTAGCCGTCCTGGTGCCAGCCCCAGTACGGCTTCTCCGGCTCAGGCGCGGGCGGCGTCACGTCCAGGTGGTTGTGGTGGGTGTAGATGTTCCAGCCGGCCAGGCCCCACATGTACGGAAAGACGATCGGGTGGGTGAGCAGGTCGCCGAAGAGCTGGTCACGGTTGATGAAACCGAGCAGGTGCAGGGTGCCGTCGTCGCGGACCCGTCCGGCCGCCTTCTCCTCCGCGTAGACCCGGTCCACCGCCTCCTCCAGCGCGGCCCGGTGGTCCTCCGTCAGGACGTTGCGCAGGAGCAGGTAGCCCTGCTCGTGGAACTCCTTGCGGTCCGCGTCGCTGATCGGCTCGTACCCCGTCCGGCCACCGTAGTCGAACACGCGCATCCTCCCCCCGTTGGCGAAGATCTCTCTGATTGCGCAGGTGGCCGATCGTAGCGTGGCGCGCGACGCCGGTGGTGCCCGTGACATCCGCGACAGCGGTGGATCTCAGTTGGTGTGCGGAAGATCGTACGCGGGGAAGTAGTGCCGGCACGGAGCGTCACAAAATGGCTCTGAATTGAGGGCGTACATCCGGTAATGCCAGTTTGTGCAGTCACTGCGGGTTATGCAGTGCAACGAAAAACACCCTTCCAAACGTCAGGGGACGATCAGTCGGTGAAAACCTCGGCGATGACGTGGTCGGAGCTGTACGGCTCACCCTGCACGGGCGCCCAGTTCCCACTGGCGGCGGTCCACTGCAGCGTCGCGAAGCGCACCCGCTTCACCCCGTGATCCCCGGCGTGCGACACCAGCCAGTGCGCGTAGCGCCAGCCGACCTGTGGGCTGGTGGCCGGCACCGCCAACCCGGTCACCTCGGCGGGGGACACGGTCTTCAGCCGTCCCCAGTCCCTGGTCAGCCCGTGGGTGAGCGCGGCGGTCGCCGCGGCGCCCCGCACCGGTGGTTCCCGGCCCACGGTGCAGGCGACCGCGCCGCCGGCGTTGCCGAGCAGCGCCCGGGCCAGCACCTCCGCCTCGTCCGCCCACTGCTGGTACGCCCGCGGGAACGCCGACCGCTGCACCCTCTGGGCGGCATCGGTGATCTCCATCTGCTCCCAGCCGCGTACCTTGCGCAACGCCTCGTAGAACCTGGTGGCCGCGTAGCGGGGATCGCGTATCTGCTCCGGGGTGCCCCAGCCCTGACTCGGCCGCTGCTGGAACAGACCCACGGAGTCCCGGTCGCCGCCGGCGAGGTTCCGCAGGCGCGACTCCTGCATGGCGGTGGCGAGGGCGACCACCACCGCCCGCTCCGGCATCTTCCGCCGGACGCCGACCGCCGCGATCGTGGCCGCGTTCGCCATCTGCTCGGCGGTCAGGTCGACCCGACCGTCCGCCTCGACGACGCAACCGCGGTTCGGCCGGGGTAGTGGCAGTTTGTGCCCGATCTCGCGGGCGCCAAGGTAGACGCCGAAGCCTGCGACCGCCGCGAGAGCGACCGCCGTCGCCACCATCGCACGAGTCCGCACCGTCACCCCCTGATCGAAACGGACACAGCCTACGTCGGACCTCCGGTCCAGAGGCAGACCCGAGGGGCGAAAGATCCCGAATTGAATCGGGGCAATCTCTCAACTCTGGTGTCAATCATCTCGGTGTCCGGATTGGTCGAGGATGACCGAATCCGGCCTCGGCTGCTCGGCGCGGGGCCGCGCGACCGGGCTCAGGCCCCGGGTACCCAGCGCGGGTCCCGTTTCTCCCGGAAGGCCGCCACACCCTCCCGCCCCTCCTCGGAGTGGAAGTAGCGCACCGACAACTCACGCAGCTGGGCCAGTTCGGCCCGGATGTCGGTCGTGGGCCGGCGGCGCAGCAGCTCCTTCGCGCCGGCCAGGGCGGCGGGCGCCCCGCGGACCAGGGCGCGGCAGTAGGAGGCGACGGTCTCGTCCAGCGCCTCCGCGGTGGTCACCGCGGTCACCAGGCCGATCTCGGCGGCCCGGCGCCCGTCGAAGGTGTCCCCGGTCAGGTAGAGCTCCGCGGCGGCCCGGGGTGCGATCCGGGGCAGCACCACCGCCGAGATCACCGCCGGGATCACGCCGAGACGGACCTCGGTGAAGGCGAAGGTGGCGTCCTCGACGCAGACCGCGAGATCCGCCGCGGCGACCAACCCGAGACCACCCGCCCGGGCCGGTCCGCCGACGCGGGCCACCACCGGCTTCGGGGACTCCCAGATCGCCGCGATGACGTCACCGAGCATCGCCACCGGCACGGTTCCGGCCTCGTACGCGGCGGCGGTCTCCTTCAGATCCGCCCCCGAGCTGAAGACGCTGCCGGTGTGGGAGAGCACGATCACCCGGACGGCGTCGTCCGCCACGGCGGCGGCCAGCGCGTCGAGCAGCTGGGTCATCAGCGGCGTGGAGAGCGCGTTGCGGTTGTGCGGGCTGTCCAGGGTGAGCGTCGCCACCCCGTGGGCGGTCGAGACCCGGACGAGAGCGTTGGGGGTTGAGGTCATGCCGGCACACTAGTCGTATGCCCGGAGCCCTCCCAGAAGGCGAGCCCGTACCCGACGACGGGGCGCTGCCCGACTCCGCCCTGTCGGCGGTGGGAAAGCGCGGTTTCGGGGTCTACGTCCACGTACCCTTCTGCGCCAGCCGCTGCGGCTACTGCGACTTCAACACCTACACCGCGGCCGAGCTGGGTGGCGGGGCGAGTCGGGACGGCTACGCCGACCAGGTCCTCGCCGAGCTGGCACTGGCCGGTCGCGTGCTGGGCGACAACCCGCCCCCGCGGGTCGACACGGTCTTCGTGGGCGGCGGCACCCCGACCCTGCTGCCCACCGACGACCTCGTCCGGATCCTCGACGGCATCGACCGGGTCTGGGGGCTGGCCAGCGACGCCGAGGTCACCACGGAGGCGAACCCGGAGTCGGTGACGCGCGAGTCGCTGAAGGCGTTGCGGGCCGGCGGCTACACCCGGATCTCGCTGGGTATGCAGTCGGCCGCCCCCGGGGTGCTGGCGGTGCTGGACCGGCGGCACACCCCCGGCCGGGCGACGGCCGCCGCGCAGGAGGCCCTGGAGGTCGGCTTCGACCATGTCAACCTGGACCTCATCTACGGCACGCCGGGGGAGCGCGCGGAGGACTTCGCGGCGTCGCTGGAGGCGGTGATCGAGGCCGGGGTCGACCACGTCAGCGCGTACGCCCTGATCGTGGAGGACGGAACCCGGCTGGCCGCCCGGATGCGCCGTGGTGAGCTGCCGTACCCGGATGACGACGTGGCGGCGGACCGCTACCTGGCGGCGGACGCGCGGCTGGCCGCCGCCGGCTTCTCCTGGTACGAGGTCTCCAACTGGGCGCGGAGTGCGTCGGCGCGCTGCCGGCACAACCTGCTCTACTGGACCGGCGGCGACTGGTGGGGACTCGGCCCGGGAGCGCACAGCCACGTCGGCGGGGTCCGCTGGTGGAACGTGAAGCACCCGGCGACGTACGCCGCCCGGCTCGGCGCGGGACGGTCGCCCGGACAGGGCCGGGAGGTGCTGTCGGCGGCGGACCGGCGGGTGGAGGAGGTGATGTTGCGGCTGCGCCTCGCCGACGGACTGCCCCTGGCGGTCCTCGACGCGGCCGGCCGGGCCAGCGCGGCCAACGCGCTCGCCGACGGGCTGCTCAGCCGGCCGGAGTACGACGCCGGGCGGGCCGTGCTGACCCTGCGCGGACGCCTCCTCGCCGACGCGGTGGCGCGGGACCTGCTGCCCTGAGCGGCGCCGTCGCGACGGACTCGTCGCCGGTCCCACCGGCCCGTACGTCACCGAACGGGCGTCTGGGTCACTCGTGGCCGTGTTCCTCGTGGCCCCTGCCGGAGGCGACGAGTTACTCGTGGCCCGTGCCGGAGGCGACGACCCGACGCGGGGTGTCGGGGTTCGGCACGGGCCACGCCGGCTCCGTGCGAGGGGCTACTTCACCATGCGGATGCTCATGGGGTAGCGGTACAGCGTGCCCTCGTTGGCCTTCATCCCGCCGATGATCGCGAAGACGACCGCGATGATCAGGGTGATGAACGGCAGGAAGAACAGGATGCCGAAGGTGCACACCGAGACGATCGTGGCCACGAGGGTGGCGATGCCCCAGGTGATCTGGAAGTTGAGCGCCTCCACCGCGTGGGCCCGGACCGTCGGTGACTCGTTCCCCTTGGCCAGCATCGCGACGAGCGGGGCGATGAACCCCACGACGAGGGCGCCGAAGTGGGCGATCAGCGCCCAGGTCTTCTCGTCGCTGTTGGCGTAGCCGGGCGGGGCGGGGGCGGCGTACGGGCCACCCGGAGGCGGGTAACCGCCGGGGGGCGGGTACGCGCCGGGGGGCGGGTATCCGCCCGGTGGGGGGTAAGCCCCCGGGGTCGGACCGGGTGGCGGGTAGGCGCCCCCACCCGAGGTGGGCGGCGGGTAGGCGCCGCCGCCGGACGTGGGCGGGGGAGTGCCCGGTGCGTCGTACGGGTTGCTCGAGCCGTACTCTCCGGGTGGGCGAGGTGGTTCGGTCATGGGGGCCACGGTAGGGGGCCCGATCAAATGGCGCCACCTGCCCCTCGGGAATCGACACGTGCCCCCTGGAATCGAGGACACACGTCCTCGGGATCGAACCGGACCAGTGGCGACGCGTCGCGGCCGGTGCGGCCGGGGTAGTGTGGTTGGTTGACACACCGGCGGGGGGATCGGCAGCAGGAGGTCGCGGTTCGGATAACCCGAGCAAACGATCATCGCGTTGTCTACGCCTTGGTCGTAAACTGGCACTCAATACGGTTGAGTGCCAGGGTGGAACCGTGGCGCAGTCCGTTGTGCCCCGGTGGAGTCGACATCCGGGCCCGGACGTCGCAGGGAGGTGAGGATGGGTCTCGACGACCGCAAGCTTGAGGTGCTGCGCGCGATCGTGGAGGACTACGTCGCCACCCAGGAACCGGTCGGCAGCAAGGCTCTGGTCGAGCGCCACCAGCTCGGGGTGTCTCCCGCCACGGTTCGCAACGACATGGCGGTGCTGGAGGAGGAGGGCTACATCCGTCAGCCGCACACCAGTGCGGGCCGGGTGCCCACCGACCGGGGCTACCGCCTCTTCGTCGACCGGCTCTCCCGCGTCAAGCCGCTCAGTCCCGCCGAGCGCCGGGCGATCGAGCGCTTCCTGGTCGGTGCGGTCGACCTGGACGACGTGGTGCACCGTACGGTCCGACTCCTGGCTCAGCTGACCCGGCAGGTCGCCGTCGTGCAGTACCCGAGCCTGGCCCGGTCCTCGGTGCGGCACCTCGAACTGGTGCCGATCTCCACCACCCGGCTGATGCTGGTCATGATCGCCGACACGGGTCGGGTGGAGCAGCGCGTGGTCGAGCTGCCCGGCCCGGCCACCCCCGACGACGTGACCGACATGCGGCGCATGGTCAACGAGCGGCTCTGCGGCAAGAAGCTCGTCGAGACCCCGCCGCTGGTCCAGGCGTTGGTCGACGAGGCGCCGCCGGCTCTGAACCCCGCCATGGCGACCCTGGCCACGGTCCTGCTCGAAACGCTCGTCGAGCGTCAGGAAGAGCGGGTCGCCCTGGCCGGCACCGCCAACCTCGCTCGCAACGGGGTACTGGACTTCCAGGGCTCACTGCGGCCGATCCTCGAGGCGCTCGAGGAGGAGGTCGTCCTGCTCAAGCTGATCGGCGGAGCCGAGGCGAACACCATGCAGGTGCGCATCGGCGACGAGAACGAGATCGACAACCTGCGGTCCACCTCGGTGGTGAGCACCGGCTACGGTTCCGGGTCCACCGTGCTCGGCGGTCTCGGCGTGTTGGGGCCGACCCGGATGGACTACCCGGGCACCATTGCCACGGTGCGGGCCGTGGCACGCTACGTCGGTGACGTACTGGCGCAAAACTGACCCAATCCATCACACCCCTGCGCAGAGTCGACCACGGCCCATCCGGACGACCGGCGGACGGTAACGCGAGACAGACATGAGGACACGGAACGCAGTGGCCAGGGACTACTACGGGATTCTCGGCGTCAGCCGGAACGCCACCGAGGACGAGATCAAGCGGGCCTACCGCAAGCTGGCGCGGCAGTACCACCCGGACATCAACCCGGATCCGGAGGCACAGGAGAAGTTCAAGGACATCAACGCCGCGTACGAGGTCCTCTCCAACCCCCAGAAGCGACAGATCGTCGACCTCGGTGGGGATCCCCTCGCGCCCGGTGGCGGGGGTGCGCCGGGGCCGGGCAGCGCCGGTGGTCCGTTCGTCGGGTTCCAGGACATCATGGACGCGTTCTTCGGAGCCGCCGGTGGCTCGCGGGGACCGCGCCCCCGGACCCGTCCCGGTGCCGACGCCATCCTCCGGCTCGAGCTGGATCTGCACGAGACCGCCTTCGGTGTCGAGGCGCCGATCACCGTCGACACGGCGGTTCTCTGCAACACCTGTTCCGGGGCCGGTACCGCGCCCGGCACCCACCTCGCCACCTGCGAGGCGTGCGGCGGCCGCGGTGAGGTCCAGTCGGTGCAGCGCACCTTCCTCGGCCAGGTCGTCTCGTCCCGGCCCTGCACGGTCTGCCAGGGGTACGGCACGATCATTCCCCACCCCTGCCCCACCTGCGGCGGCGACGGCCGGGTCCGGACCCGGCGCTCTCTCACCGTCAAGATCCCGGCCGGGGTCGAGGACGGCATGCGCATCCGGCTGGCCCAGCAGGGCGAGGTCGGCCCCGGCGGTGGCACCGCCGGCGACCTGTACGTCGAGATCCACGAGCGGCCGCACGACGTCTACTCCCGCAAGGGCGACGACCTGCACTGCCGGGTGACGGTTCCGATGACCGCGGCCGCGCTCGGCACCCGGCTGACCATCAAGACGCTGGACAGCGAGGAGACGGTCGACGTCAAGCCGGGCACCCAGCCCGGGTCGACGCTGCGGCTGCGCGGCCGGGGCGTACCGCACCTGCGCGGCACCGGCCGGGGTGACCTCTACGTCCACCTCGACGTCCGGACCCCGACGAAGCTCAACGCCGAGCAGGAGCGGCTCCTGCGCGAGTTCGCCAGGTCCCGGGGCGAGGAGGTCGCCGAGCTCAGCAAGCAGGGTGGTTTCTTCTCCCGGATGCGCGACGCCTTCAACGGCCACGGCTGACCGGCGCCGCGCTCCGGTCGCCGTCGGAGCCGGTCGGCTCACCGGCTCGGCTACCCTGCTCGGCGTGAGCGCGCCGCTGTTCCTGGTCGAGTCGCTGCCGTCGGGAGACGTCGTCACGCTCGACGGGCCGGAGGGTCACCACGCCGCGACCGTGCAGCGGTTGCGTGCCGGCGAGGAGATCCTGCTCGCCGACGGCCGGGGCACCGTCGCCTCCGCCGTCGTCACCGCCGTCAGCCGTGGCGTCCTGACCTGTTCCGTCACCGCCCGGCGGTACGTCGCCGCGCCCGATCCCCGGCTCGTCGTCGTCCAGGGGTTGGCCAAGGGCGACCGGGCCGAGCTGGCGGTACAGGCGATGACCGAGGTCGGGGTCGACGAGATCGTTCCCTGGGCGGCAGCCCGCTGCGTGGTGCAGTGGCGTGCCGACCGGGGGGCGCGGGCCCGGGACCGCTGGGTGGCGACGGCGCGCGAGGCGGCCAAACAGGCCCGCCGGCCCCGGCTGCCGGCGGTCGGCGGGACACCGTCGGTGCCGGCCGTTCCGCTTGCCGACGTGGCGGCCCGGGTGAACGGTGCCGCCGCCGCTCTCGTGCTGCACGAGGAGGCCGAGGAGCGGCTCTCCGCGGTGAACCTGCCGCGCACCGGGGAGATCGTGCTGGTGGTCGGCCCCGAGGGTGGGATCGCCCCGGAAGAGCTGGCGGCGTTGCGGACCGCCGGCGGGGTGCCCGTCCGGCTCGGTGCCGAGGTGCTGCGAACCTCCACCGCCGGGGTCGCCGCGCTGGCCGTCCTGTCGGCCCGGCTCGGCCGGTGGTGAGGCGGCGGAACGGGCCGCGCGTCGCGGCCGCGGGTCAGACGTCGACCAGTACGGCCAGCCGGCGGTCGGCGATGCTGCGGGCCGCCTCGACCCGGTACCGGCCGGGCCGGGTACGCCAGCCCTCCGCCGTCCAGACCTGAAGCGTGCGAGCCGGCAGCGGCACCCGTACGGTCACCGACTCACCCGGGTCGGCAACCGCCCGGGCGAAACCGGCGAGCCAGCGTACCGGCCGGTCCGGCTCGGGGGTCTCCGGGCCGACGTACACCTGCACCACCTCGGCCCCGGGCCGGCCGCCGACGTTGGCGACGGTGACCACGGCGACCGGTCCGCCCGCCCCCTCCTCCACCGACAGGGACCGGTAGTCCCACTCGGTGTAGCCGGACCCGTGTCCGAACGGGAAGAGCGGCTCGGCCCGCCACCCCCGGTAGCCGACGAGGACGTCCTCGGCGTAGTGCAGGCGGCCCTCGACCGGGGTGACGTCCAGCGCCGGGCAGTCCTCGGGACGGCGTGGCCAGGTGGTGGGGAGCCGCCCGCCCGGCTCGGCGGCGCCGAGCAGGACGTCGGCGAGGGCGTGACCCGCCTCCTGGCCGGGGAACCAGGTGAGCAGGATCGCCGCCACCTCGTCGGCCCACGGCATCAGCACCGGGGAGCCGGCGTTCACCACCACGATGGTGCGGGGGTTGACCGCCGCCACCCGTCGGACCAGCTCGTCCTGGCGGCCGGGCAGCTCCAGCGACGTGCGGTCGAAGCCCTCCGACTCCACCTCCTCGGTGGTGCCGACCACCACGATCGCCACGTCGGCGTCGGCCGCGACCCGGACCGCCTCGGCCAGCAGCGCCTCCGCCGCGTCGGTCGGGGCGCCGTCTCGCGGGCCGGCTGCGTGCGGGTCCGTCTCCTCGGGTGCGGCGTGGCCGAGCCCGAACGACACGAAGCCGTGGCGCCCCTCCGCCACCCGCTGACGGAGCCGCACGTCGACCGGCTCGCCGGCGGTCAGCGGTACGTCGAAGCGGCGCTCGACCGTGGTGGGGAAGACGGACGCCGGATCCTCGCCCTCGTTCCACAGCGAACCGCTGAAGACCTCGACGTCGCCGACGGTGAGGGTGAGGTCGCCGAATCCGGTGATCGAGAAGTGGTGTCGGCCGCTCCGCTGCGGCGTGAAGCGGCCGGTCAGCTCGATGCTGGCGAGGTCGGTGGGGTGCACCCCGGCCGGCGGCTCGCCCATCCACCGCACCGTGGCGCGGTCCAGCTCCACCCGGTACAGCGGTCGGCCGTCGACGGCCCGCAGGGTCGCGGTGATCGGGCTCCAGCCGGGGCCGCCGGCCGGGCGCAGCCGGGGTCGGGGGTCGGCGCCGACGGCGTGGTCGACCGCCACCCCGGGCAGCGCGGCGGTCAGCCCGGCGAGCGGGGAGACCACGTGTGGCGGCGACACCTGGGCACTGCCGCCGCCCTGGATGCGCGCGTCGTCGGCGAGCGCGCCGAGGACCGCGATCCGGCGTAGCCGCCCGGCGTCCAGCGGCAGGATGTTGTCGACGTTGCGGGCCAGCACGAACGAGCGGGTCGCGACCTCGCGCGCGAGTGCGGCGCCGTCCGGCGGGTCGGGCACCGTGGCCGGGTCCACCGCCGGGGGTACGCCGTCGAGCAGCCCGGCCCGGGCGGCGAGCCGCAGCACCCGGCGTACCTTGTCGTCGACGACCGCCTCGGCGACCGTGCCGGCGCGTACGGCCGCGACCAGCGCGGCGCCCCACGGGTCGCCGGCCGCGGGCATCACCACGTCCAGTCCGGCGTTGGCGCTGGCCTCCGTGCTCCGGGCGGCGGTCCAGTCGGAGATCACGACCCCGTCGAAGCCCCACTCCTCCTTCAGCAGGTCGTGCAGGAGCGGACGGTGCTCGGTCATGGTCGCGCCGTTGACGCCGTTGTACGCCGCCATCACCGCCCAGACGCCCGCCGCGACGATCCGCTCGAACGGGAGGAGGTAGAGCTCCCGCAGCGCCCGGTCGGAGACCCGGACGTCGACGGTGAACCGGTCGGTCTCCGAGTCGTTGGCGACGAGGTGCTTGACCGTGGCCCCCACGCCCGACTCCTGCAACCCGGTCACGTACCCGACGCCGATCTCGGCGGTGAGCAGCGGATCCTCCGAGTAGCACTCGAAGTGCCGGCCGCCGAGCGGGCTACGGTGCAGGTTGACGGTCGGGGCGAGCAGCAGGTGGATGCCGCGGCGCCGGCACTCGGCGGCGAGCAGCCGGCCGGCGCGGCGGGCCAGGTCCGGATCCCAGGTGGCGGCGAGCGCGGTCGGGCTGGGCAGTGCGACCGACGGATCCTCCGGGGCCCACCGGACGTCTCGTACGCCGATCGGGCCGTCCGACATGACCAGCGAGCGAAGGCCGATGGCGGGGATCGCCGGCAGCGTCCAGAAGTCCTGACCGGAGAGGAGCCGCACCTTCGTCTCCAGGTCCAGCGCGGCCAACGCGCGCTCGACCGCCGCCTCCACCGACGCGTCAGGGGCCATGATCTCGATCGTAGTCGATGGGTGCCGTGGTCGTGCCCGTGGCGCGGGCGGGCGGGTGGTCCGCGGTCGGGGCGGCACCCCTACGATGCGGGGAATGAGGAGCGAGAGCGACTGCCTGTTCTGCCGGATCGTCGCGGGTGAGATCCCGGCGACCGTGGTGCGGGAGACCGACACCACCCTGGCCTTCCGCGACATCAACCCGCAGGCGCCGGTTCACGTGCTGGTGATCCCGAAGGAGCACCACACCGACGTGGCGACGCTGGCCAAGGCGGACCCGGCACTGGCCGGGGCGGTGCTGAACACCGCGGCGGCGGTGGCGGAGAGCGAGGGGCTCCACCCCGACGGCTTCCGGCTGATCTTCAACACAGGCAAGCATGGTGGGCAGGAGGTCTTCCACGTACACGCCCACGTGCTCGGCGGCGAGCCACTGGGGCGGTTGCGGGCCCGCTGAGCGCCCGGCCGAGCCGAGGGCGGGCGGGGACGACCGGTACGATCAGCGATCCTGACGAGGGGGCGGTGCGTGACCGAGACGAGTCGCCGGTACGAGCGGATGGTCCGGCAGGCGCAGGCGGAGTCCCGGATACCGGCGGTCGCCGCCGCCCTGCACCGGGCGGACCGCCCGCTGTGGACCTGCACGGTCGGCACCACCGGAACCGACGCCCCGCTCACCGAGCGGACCGCCTTCCGGATCGGGTCGGTCACCAAGACCTTCACCGCGGTCCTCGTCATGCAGTGCCGCGACGAGGGCCTGCTCGACCTCGACGCCCCGATCTCGGCGTACCTCGACGTCCCCGCGCACGGCGAGGCGACGGTACGCCGGCTGCTGTCGCACACCTCGGGCCTGCAGCGCGAGCCGTACGGTGACGTCTGGGCCACCCTGCGCACCCCCGGGCTGGCCGAGCTGCTCGCCGACCTGGCCCGAGCCGAGCGGGTGCTGCCGCCGGCCCGCCGGTTCCACTACTCCAACCTCGGCATCGCGCTGCTCGGCCAGGCGGTCGCCCGGCTGCGCGGCGGCACCTGGGCCGAGGTTCTCGCCGACCGCATCCTCCGCCCGCTCGGGCTCACCGACACCACGCTCACCCCACCCCCGGGTGCGGCGACCGGGTTCCTGGTCGACGCGTACTCCGACCACGCCCGACCGGAGCCGAACATCGACCTCGGCGCGCTCGGGCCGGCCGCCCAGCTCTGGAGCACCGCCCCGGACATGGCGCGCTGGGCGGCCTTCCTCGCCGACCCGGCGACGGTCGACCCGACCGGCGCGGTGCTGCGCCCGGAGACCCTGGAGGAGATGCGCTGGCCGGTGACGACCACCGACGAGGCGCTCTGGTCCGCCGGGTTCGGGCTCGGGTTGATCCTGGTGCCGCAGACCGGGCCGGCCGGGTCGCGCTCGGCCGGCGGTGAGCGGATCATCCACGTCGGGCACGACGGCGCCATGCCGGGTTTTCTCGCCAGCGTCTACGGCCGGTCCGGTGGTGTGGGCACCCCGGCGGCGATGGGCTGTGCGGTCTTCGGCTCCTCCGGCACCGGCACCGCGGTCAACGATCTCGCCCACCGCCTGCTCGCCGCCTCCGCCGAGGAGGACCCGGCCGACATCGCGCCCTGGGTTCCCGGCGAGCCGGCGCCCGAGGCGTACCGTGGGCTGCTCGGCCGCTGGTGGGGCGAGGGCTTCGAGTACGTCTTCTTCTGGCGGAACGGCACCCTGCGGGCCCGGGGCGCCGACGACCCCGCCGGCCGCCCGCCCGCGGTCTTCGTGCCCGTGCCGGACCGCCCGGACGTGCTGCGGACGGTCTCCGGCCGGGAGGCCGGGGAGCTCCTCCGGCTCACCCGGGACGACCAGGGCAACGTGGTCATGATGCACTGGGCGACGTACCGGTTCACCCGCAACCAGGAGACGTTCGACCGGTTCGACTTCCGCCGTACCTGAGACGACGTCCGGGAGGGGCCGCCGGGGCCGGGGAACGTCCCCCGTTGTCGCCTTCGGTGGTGGGGACGCCCTCTTCGCCCGTGTGCCGGCACCGCCCGGTTCGACGTCGGGCCGCCCCGGGGGACGCCGGCGGAAATGGGCGGCCTGTGACCGGCGTTGAACGGATACGATGACGGCAACGTCCACACGCCGCGTCAGCAGGGCACGGCATCGAGAGCGAGAGCAGGTGGCACAGGGCGCAGGCCCGACCCATGACCGACACTTCACCCCCCGGGCAACTCCGGGTACAGACCAAGATCACGGTCCCGGACCCCAAGATCATGGTTAATCTGCTCGGCGCGGGCGACGAGATCCTGCGGCTCATCGAGCGGTCGATCACCAGTGACGTGCACGTCCGGGGCAACGAGATCACCCTCACCGGCGCCCCCGGCGACAACGCGATCGCCGAGCGGCTCTTCGCCGAGCTGCGCGAGCTGATCGAGAAAGGTGAAACGCTGACCACCGACGCCGTCCGGCGCACCCTCGGCATGATCGAGCAGGGCACCACCGAGCGCCCGGCCGAGGTGCTGACGCTCAACATCCTCTCCCGGCGCGGACGGACCATCCGACCCAAGACGCTGGGCCAGAAGCGGTACGTCGACGCGATCGACCAGCACACGATCGTCTTCGGTATCGGACCCGCCGGTACCGGCAAGACGTACCTGGCGATGGCGAAGGCCGTCCAGGCGCTCCAGACCAAGCAGGTCAACCGGATCATCCTGACCCGACCGGCGGTCGAGGCCGGTGAGCGGCTCGGCTTCCTGCCCGGCACGCTGTCGGAGAAGATCGACCCGTACCTGCGCCCGCTCTACGACGCGCTGCACGACATGCTCGACCCCGAGTCGATCCCGAAGCTCATGGCCGCCGGGACGATCGAGGTCGCCCCGCTGGCGTACATGCGCGGGCGGGCGCAGCCGTACGACGCGCGGGTCCTGACACCGGAGGGGTTCCGGCCGTTCGGGTCGCTCCGGATCGGTGACCTGGTCATCGGCTCGGACGGGACGCCCACGCCGGTGATCGGCATCTATCCGCAGGGGCCCAAGCAGGTGTACCGGGTCACCACCCGGGACGGGGCCTCCACCGTCTGCTGCGGGGAGCACCTCTGGACCGTCGCCACCCCGGAGGACCGGCGGCACGGGCGTTGGCGCACGGTCGAGACGCGGGAGATGATCGACGACGCCCAGCGGTACGAACTCCCGGTGGTGGCGCCGGTCCAGATGCCGCCGAGGAGGGTCCCGCTCGACCCGTACGTGCTCGGCCTGCTGCTACGCGACGACACGGTCTCGTGGCCGACGGCGCCGGGATCCGCCACGGTGGATCCGGAGCTCGCCCGCGCGGTCGAGGAGGCGCGCGCGGAGCTCGCGCCCGTCGGTGACGGCGCCGCCGACCACGCCCGCCGGCACGCCGACGGTCACCGCGGCGGGGTCGCCGTCGCGAACCCGGTGACGGTCGCGCTGCGCGAGCTGGGCCTGGCCGGGGTCGGCGCGGGGGGCAGGTTCGTGCCCGAGGCCTACACGCACAACAGCGTCGAGGTCCGGCTGGCCGTCCTCCAGGGGTTGCTGGACACCGGCGGCACCGTGGTCCCGCGGGCCGGAGACGGCTGCCGGGTGCGGTACACGACGACCTCCGCCCGCCTGCGCGACGACGTCGTCTTCCTGGTCCGCTCGCTCGGCGGTGTCGTCGACGAGCGGGTTCGCGAGGCCGCGGCGGGCACGCCCGGCCCGGCGGACGGCCGTGCGGTCCCGTCGTCCCACCCCGACGCCCACGTCCTGGACATCCGGCTGCCGGACGGCATCCCGCCGTTCCGCCAGCCCCACCGGCGTCAGCTGTACGAGCGGTACGGGGGTGACCGGCCCGCGCGGGTCGTCGAATCGATCGTCCCGGCAGGGGTGCGGGAGACGATGTGCATCCAGGTCGCGGCGGAGGACTCGCTGTACGTCACCGACGACTTCCTGGTCACGCACAACACGCTCAACGACGCGTTCATCATCCTCGACGAGGCGCAGAACACCACGCCGGAGCAGATGAAGATGTTCCTCACCCGGCTGGGGTTCGGCTCCAAGATCGTGGTCACCGGTGACATCACCCAGGTCGACCTGCCCGGCGGCACGACCAGCGGGCTGCACGCGATCCGGGAGATCCTGGCCGAGGTCGAGGACGTCCACTTCGCCCAGCTCTCCAGCACGGACGTGGTCCGGCACAAGCTGGTGAGCGACATCGTGGACGCGTACGCGCGGTGGGACGCCAAACGGGGGGCACAGCAGCAGGGCCAGGGCGTGCACGCCGTGTCGGGACGTGCCGCCCACGGCGGCGGCCGGGGTGGCCGGCGCCGCTGAGCATCAGGGGAACCAGTTGTCCATCGAAATCGCCAACGAGTCGGGTACGGCGGTCGACACCGACGCGGTGCTGGCCGTCGCCCGGTACGCCCTCGACGAGATGGGGGTCAACTCCCTCGCCGAGCTGTCGATTCTGCTCGTCGACGTCGACTACATGACCGAGCTCAACCACCGTTGGATGGGCGGGGACGGTCCCACCGACGTCCTCGCCTTCCCGATGGACGAGGGGAGCGTCGACCACGGGCCGGGCGAGTCGAACGGCGGCGAGCCGGCACTCCTCGGGGACATCGTGCTCTGCCCCGAGGTGGCCGCCCGGCAGGCCGCCGCCGCCGGGCACTCGGCCGCCGACGAGCTGCACCTGTTGACCGTGCACGGTGTGCTGCACCTGCTCGGCTACGACCACGCGGAGCCGGAGGAGGAGCGGGAGATGTTCGCGCTGCAGGCCCGGCTCCTGGACGGCTGGCGCGCGACCCGGGTCCGCTGATGCCCGGTCACTTAGCCATGCTGGCCGCCCTGCCCGCACCGCTGGCGGCGGGCAGACCGGCGGCCGGCCTTCCCGACCTCCAACTTCTGCTCTTCGCCGCGGCGCTGGTGGTGCTCGCCGGTGTCTTCGCGATGGCGGACGCGGCACTCGGTGCCGTCTCCCCGGCCCAGGCCGGCGAGCTCGCCCGCGACGGGGTCCGCGGCGCCCGTACCCTGCAGATCGTCGCCACCGACGCGGTCCGGCACATCAACCTGCTGCTGTTGCTGCGCCTGCTCTGCGAGCTGACCGCGACCGTGCTCGTCGCGCTGGTCGCGGTGGACACCTTCGGCGCCGGCGTGACGGCCGCGCTGGTCACCGCCGGCGCGATGACCGTGGTCAGCTTCGTGGTCGTCGGGGTCGCACCCCGCACGATCGGCCGGCAGCACGCGTACGTGGTCGGCCGGGTCACCGCCCCGCTGGTCCGGTGGCTCGGTCGGGTGCTCAACCCGCTCGCCTCGCTGCTCATCCTGATCGGCAACGCGGTGACGCCGGGGCGCGGCTTCCGCGAGGGCCCGTTCGCCACCCAGATCGAGCTGCGGGAGCTGGTCGACCTGGCGGAGAAGCGCGGGGTGGTCGAGCACGGCGAGCGACAGATGATCCACTCCGTCTTCGCGCTCGGCGACACCATCGTCCGCGAGGTCATGGTGCCGCGTACCGAGATGGTCTGGATCGAGGCGCACAAGCGGCTGCCGCAGGCGCTGACGCTGTTCCTTCGTTCCGGCTTCTCCCGCATCCCGGTCAT
>CALGAM010000224.1 GCA_937951935.1 uncultured Micromonospora sp.
TCGGCAAGTCGTTCCGCAACGAGATCACCCCGGGCAACTTCATCTTCCGGACCCGCGAGTTCGAGCAGATGGAGATGGAGTTCTTCGTCGAGCCCGGCACCGACGAGCAGTGGCACGAGTACTGGCTGCAGGAACGCTGGAACTGGTACGTCGACCTGGGCATCTCCGAGCAGAACCTGCGGTTCTACGAGCATCCGAAGGAGAAGCTGTCGCACTACTCGAAGCGGACCGTGGACATCGAGTACCGCTTCCGGTTCGGCGGCAACGAGTTCTCCGAGCTGGAGGGAATCGCGAACCGTACCGACTTCGACCTGTCCACGCACAGCAAGCACTCCGGGGTCGACCTGTCGTACTTCGACCAGGAGAAGGGTGAGCGGTGGGTGCCGTACGTCATCGAGCCCGCCGCCGGTCTGACCCGGGCCGTCCTCGCCTTCCTGCTTGAGGCGTACGACGAGGACGAGGCCCCCAACACCAAGGGCGGGGTGGACAAGCGGACCGTGCTCCGCTTCGACCCCCGGCTCGCGCCGGTCAAGGTCGCCGTGCTGCCGCTGTCGCGTAACCCCGACCTCTCGCCGAAGGCGCGGGAGCTCGCCGCCGCCCTGCGGAAGCGCTGGGTCGTCGAGTTCGACGACTCGCAGGCGATCGGTCGCCGCTACCGTCGGCAGGACGAGATCGGGACGCCGTACTGCGTCACCGTCGACTTCGACACCCTGGAGGACAACGCGGTCACGGTCCGGGACCGGGACACGATGGCCCAGGAGCGGATCTCCCTCGACCAGGTGGAGCGCTACCTGATCGATCACCTGCCGGGCTGCTGACCCGCCCGGCCCGGCGAGACGCCCCACACCGGCTGGCCGTCCGGTCGGGCGCCGTCTGTCGCACGGGTGCGTGTGAGGCGCCCCGTCCCAGCTTCGGGACGGGGCGCCTGTCGTTTACCGCCGTGTCCGCGCCGGCTCGACCGGGGCCGGTCAGGTGACACCGCGGATCGCGGTGTCAACGCCACTGACAGTGACGGTACGTCGAGGGGTGTCGACGCCTCGCCGCCGGGCGGCGGAAATCCGCTGGTCACGGCCCTGGGGGTGATTGACATCCCGGGGGGTGGCTCCTATGGTTCCCGTCAGTTGTACATGGTTGTCCATGGACATGAGGCGGACGGGATGAAGATTGCGGTGGTCGGCAGTTACGGCGTCGGGCTCACCATGCGGGTGCCGCGGATGCCGGTGGCCGGTGAGACGCTGTCCGGCGGGACCTTCGCATCCGGGCACGGCGGCAAGGGTTCGAACCAGGCGGTGGCGGCGGCACGACTCGGCGCGCGGGTCAGCCTGCTCACCGCGGTGGGCCGGGACCGGTTCGGCGCCGACGCCCGGCGGCTCTGGGCCGACGAGGGCGTGGACGCCTCGGGCGTGCGCGACACGGACGCCGCCACGATGGTCGGCGTCATCCTCGTCGACCAGGAGGGGGAGAACCGCATCGTCATCGCGCCCGGCGCGCTGGACGAGCTGACACCGGCCGACGTCGACGCCTTCGCCGGGCGGATCGCCGAGGCGGACATGGTCGTGGTCTCCCTGGAGATCCCGCTGCCGGTCGCGGTCGCGGCGCTGCGGGTGGCGCGCGAACACGGCGTGCCCACGCTGCTCAACCCGGCCCCGGCGGCCCCGCTGCCGGACGAGGCCTGGGCCTGGATCGACGTGCTGACACCCAACGCCAGCGAGGCCCGGGTGCTCACCGGCCTCGCCCCGAACGAGCCCGCGACGCCCGACCAGCTCGCCGACCTGCTGCGGGCCCGGTTCGCCGGCACCATCGTGCTCACCCTCGGTGCCGAGGGAGCGCTCGTGGACCGGGACGGGGTGCGGGAACGGGTGGCGCCGGTCCCGGTGCCCCGCGTCGTCGACACCACCGGCGCCGGCGACGCCTTCACCGGCGCGCTCGCCGTCGCGCTGGCCCGGGGAGACGAGCTCACCGCCGCCGTCCGGTACGCCGCCGCGGCCGGCGCCCACACCGTCGGCATCCCCGAGGTCGTACCCGCCCTGCCCCGTCCGGACGATGTCGCGGCCCTGCTGAGGAGATGACACCGATGACCACCACCACGACTGCGGCACCGCCGGCGGAGGCGACCGCCGCGGCCTCCGGGAACCACCCCCTGCGGCGGTTTCTGCAGGCCCGGGAGGCGAGCACCTTCCTCGCGCTCGTCGTCCTCTTCGCCCTCGGCACCGTGATCGCGCCGGGCTTCCTCGGCACCGCCAACTTCCTCACCGTGGGCCAGCAGATCGCCCAGATCGGCATCATGGCCGTCGGCATGACGTTCGTCATCATCAATGCCGAGATCGACCTGTCGGTCGGTTCGATCTACGGACTCGGCGCGATCTGCTGCGGGCTGCTCATGGCCTCCGACGTCACCTGGCCGCTCGCCGCACTCGGCGGGATCGCCGCCGGTGCCGTGGCCGGCCTGCTCAACGGCCTGATGACGGTGGGCTTCGGCATCCCGTCGTTCATCGTCACGCTCGGCACCCTGAGCGTCTACCGAGGCGTGGCGCTGCTGCTCAGCGGCGGCGAGCCGGTCTCGCTGTCGTCGAAGAACCCGAACGTCGCCGAGTTCAACCTGCTCGGGCAGGGCAAGCTGTTCGGCGTCCTGCCGATGCAGCTCGTCTTCTTCGTGCTGATCGCGGTGTTCGGAACGATCCTGCTCTCCCGCTCACGCTACGGCTTCAACACCTACGCCGTCGGTGGCAGCGCCGAGGCCGCCCGGCTCTGCGGGATCAACACCGGCCGCGTCAAGGTGATCGCGTTCGTCCTCTCCGGGACGATGGCCGGACTCGCCGGGGTGCTCGGGCTGTCGTTCCTCTCGTACGTCCAGGGCGTCACCGGCACCGGCATGGAGCTGACCGCGATCTCCGCGGTGATCATCGGTGGTGCCGCGCTGTTCGGCGGATCGGGAACGATGCTCGGCACGGTCATCGGAGTCGCGTTCATCGGCGTGCTCCAGAACATCCTCAACCTGCGCGGCATCTCCTCGTTCTGGCAGACGGTGGCGACCGGCGCGGTGATCATCCTCGCGGTCACCGCCGACACCTGGCTGCGCAGGCGGTCCGGCCGACGCTAGCCGCCGGGCCGCGGACGGCGCGCCCTGACTCACCTCACACCCCTTCCACCACCTCTCACGCAAGGAGCTACTGAAGATGGCTGTCTCTCTCCGGCGCCGGCTGGCGGTCGCCGCCGTCGGTGTCGCGGTGCTCGCCAGCACGGCCTGCGGTGCCGTCACCAACGAGTCGTCCTCGTCCGAGGGCGGGTTCAAGCTCGCCGACTACATCAGGGAGGCGGTCGAGAACGGCGAGCGCCTCAAGATCCGGCTCAGCTACCACGACCCGTCCCTGGCCTTCGCGGTACCGATCCGCCAGGGCATGGAGCGCGCCGCCGCCGAGCTCGGGGTCGACGCGCAGCTGATCGGCCCCGCCGGGGGCGACGCCGCCGCGCAGGTCGCCGAGCTGCAGACGCTGATCACGCAGCGGCAGATCCACGGTCTCGCGGTCTCGTCGGCCAGCAACGACGCCCTCAAGCCGGTCATCGCGCAGGCGTACGACGCCGGGATCCCGATCATCTCCTTCAACACCAACAACCCCGAGTCCAAGCAGATGGGCTTCGTCGGCCAGGACCTCGTCGCCTCGGGCGAGGCGCTGGCCAGGGAACTGCTGGGCGTCCTCAAGGGCGCCACCGGCAAGGTGGTCGTGGTGTCGGTCGACTCCGGCGCGGGATGGTCCAACGACCGCTTCTCCGGCTTCAAGAAGGGCGTCGAGGGCGCCGGTCTGGAGATCGTCGGCCCGGTCAACACCGGCAACGAGCCGAGCGCGGCCTACAACACCATCGAGTCCACGATGGCCGCCCAGAAGGACGCCATCGCCCTCGTCTCGCTCGACTGCTGCAGCTTCACCGCGGGCGCGAAGTGGCTGCAGCAGTCCGGTAACGCCGGCAAGATCCACTCGGTGGGCTTCGACGTCCAGCCGCAGACCGTCGAGTACATCAAGTCCGGCACCGTCGACCTCACCATCAGCCAGGCGCCCAGCGAGCAGGGCTACCAGGCGGTCAAGCTGCTCACCGAGTTCCTGCGGAACGGCACCGAGATCAAGGACGTCGACACGGGTGTCCTGGTCGTCAACCGGGACAACGTCGACAGCGTCCCGGTGGAGGGCTGAGTCGTGTCCAGCCCGGCTGGGACCGCCGCGCCCGCGGCCGTCGAGGTGACCGGACTGTCGCGACACTTCGGGCCCGTCCGCGCGCTGCACGACGTCAGCCTGCGGGTGCCCGCCGGCAGTCTCACCGCCGTGATGGGGGAGAACGGCGCCGGGAAGTCGACGCTGATGAAGATCCTGGCCGGGCTGGACGCCCCCACCGCGGGCAGGGTACGGGTCGCCGACGAGCCGGTCCGCCGGTTCGACCCGGCGACCCTGCTCAGCCGGCACCGGGTCGCGCTGGTGCCGCAGGAGCTGTCGCTGTGCCAGGACCGCAGCGTCGCCGAGAACATCATGCTCGGCGCCGAGCCGGGGTCCCGGGCGTTCCCCAACCGGACCCGGCTCGTCGAACGGGCCGCGGAGCTGCTGGACCGGCTCGGGGTCCGCGTCGACCCGCGCCGGACGGTCCGTCGCCTCGACGCGGCGACCCAGCAGCTCGTGGTCATCGCCCGGTCGCTGGCCCGCGAGGCCCGGGTGCTCATCCTCGACGAGCCGACCTCGATCCTGTCGCCGGCCGAGTCCGAACGGCTCTTCGGAGTGATCGAGTCGCTCCGGGCCGACGGCGTCACCATGCTCTACGTCTCGCACCGGATGCCCGAGGTCTTCGCACTCTCGGAACACATCCACGTGCTGCGGGACGGCCGGCACGTCGGGCAGTGGCGCACCGCCGACGTCACCCCGGACGAGGTGGTGGCGGCGATGGTCGGGCGGGACCTCGCCGGTGAGTTCGACCGGGGCCGGCCGGCACGCGTACCCGACCCCGCCGTACCACCCCGACTGCGGCTGCAGGGCGTGACCGGACGCGGCTTCGCCGAGGTGAGCCTCGACGTCGCACCCGGCGAGGTGGTCGGGGTGGCCGGCCTGCCCGACAGCGGCCGGGTCGAGCTGCTGCGGGCGGTCTTCGGCGCCGACCCGATCGACAGCGGCTCGGTGGCACTCGACGGCCAGCCGTTCACCGCACGGTCCCCGCGGGACGCCATCCGGGCCCGCGTCGCCTACCTGCCCGGCGAGCGGCGGCACCAGGGCATCTTCCCGACGATGAGCGTCGCCGACAACGTCAACGTCCTCACCCTCGGGCGGCGGCAGCGGTTCGGCGTACTCCGGCGGGGGGCGCTGCGCCGGGACGCCGACGCGCGGGTACGCCGGCTGCGGGTCAAGACCGCCACCACCGGCCAGGGAATCACCCAGCTCTCCGGCGGCAACCAGCAGAAGGCGCTCCTGGCGCGCTGGCTGGCGATCGAGCCCCGGCTGATGCTGCTCGACGAGCCCACCCGGGGCGTCGACGTCGGCGCGAAGGCGGAGATCTACCGGCTCTTCCGCGAGCTCGCCGACGCCGGGGTCGGGATCCTCGTCTCCTCCTCCGATCTGCCCGAACTGTTGTCCATCTGCGACCGGATCGCGGTGCTCGCGGCCGGTCGCCTGGTCGGCGTCCTGCCAGCCGCCGAAGCCACCGAGGAGAAGGTCATGGCGCTGGCCACCGGCGCGCACACCGTGAAGGAGAAGGCATGAAACGCAAGGGAATCCTCAACGCCGAGCTCTCGGCGGCGCTCGCCACGCTCGGTCACACCGACCTGCTGATGGTGGTCGACGCCGGGTTTCCGATCCCGCGGACCGCGCACCGGATCGATCTCGCGGTGGCCGAGGACCTACCCGGGCTGACCACCGTCCTCGACCTCGTCGCCGACGAGATCATCGTCGAGGGGGTCGTGGTCGCCGAGGACGTCACCACCCACAACCGGCCGCTGGCGGACTGGCTGGGGCAGCGGTTCCCCGGGGTGCCGCTGACCACCCGCCCGCACGCCGAGATGCTCGGCGAGCTCGCCCACCAGGCGAAGGCGATCGTCCGGACCGGCGCCTTCAACCCCTGGGGCAACGTCGGCCTGATCTGCGGCGTGGACGTACCGCGCTGGTTCGACGAGCCCGGCGTCGTCGTCCCGGACTACTACCGGGACCGGCTGTGAGCGCCGTGACCCCACCCGTACCACCATTGGAGAGTCCAGTGAGCACTGCGTCGTTCGCCGAGACCGGACTGACCCCCGCGGCCTTGGCACCGTACATCCAGCACACGCTGATCGAGGCCGGCGTCACCCGCGACCGGATGATCGCGCACGCCGAGGAGGCGGTCAGGTACGGCTTCAACGCGGCGATGGTGCCCGGATCCTGGGTTCCCGAGGTCGCCGCGGTGCTGCGGGGAACCGGCGTCGAGGTCGCCTCCGCGCTCGACTTCCCGACCGTCGGGGTCACCACCAGCGCCGGCAAGGCGGCCGAGGCGGAGAGCCTGGTTCGGGCCGGCGCCCAGCAGCTCGACATCGGCGTCCAGGTGGGTTGGCTCAAGAGCGGCCGGTACGCGGAGTTCCGGGAGGACATCGCGGGCGTGGTCCGCGCCGCCGGCGTACCCGTCAAGGTCATGCTGGAGCTTCCGCTGCTCACGCCGGCCGAGCGGGAGGCCGCGATCGAACTGTCGGTGGAGGCGGGTGCGGCGTACCTGAAGAACGCCAGCAGCGGCGCGGTCGAGGTGGCGAACCCCGAGAGCATCGCCTACCTGGTGGAACGAGCCCCGGCGGGGGTGCGGGTGAAGGCGTCGGGCGGCATCAAGTCGTTCGACCAGGCGGTGGCGCTGCTGCGCGCCGGGGCGGCGCTTCTCGGTACCAGTGCGGGAGTGGCTATCGTCACTGACCAGGTGACCGAGCAGACCACGAGTTACTGAGGCGGGATCCCTCGGTCGAACACCCGTCGCGCCCCCGGCGTGGCGTACGCCCGGCGGGGGACGGCGGGCCCGTCCACGGAGAGTGCTGATGTCTGACCAGCCGGTTTCGACGGTGGTGCCCCAGCAGTCGGGGCCGACGGTGCTGCCCGAACAGCTCGACCGGGACGCCCCGATGCCCCTGCACGCCCAGGTGTCGGAGCAGATCCGCGCCAGGATCGTGGCGGGTGAGTGGCCCCCGCACTACCGGCTGCGCAGCGAGCCGGAGTTGGCCGCCGAGTTCGGCATCTCCCGGGGCACCCTGCGGCGCGCGCTGGCGACGTTGATCCGGGACGGGCTGCTCGTGCAGGTGCGCGGCCGGGGGACGTACGTCACCTCGACCGCCATCGAGCCCTCGATCGCCCAGAAGCTCACCACGCTCGCCGAGGACTTCGCCCGGCAGGGCGTGGAGGCGAGCACCGAGGTGCGGGCCAGCGAGGTCATCTCCGCGCCGTCCCCGGTGGCGGCCCTGCTCGACCTGCGGCCCGGAAAGCCGGTGCTGCGCCTGGAGCGGCTCCGGTCCACCTCGGCCGGGCCGGTGGCGTGGCTGGTCAACTACGTCCGCGTCGACCTGGCGCCCGGCCTGGAGCGGCTGGATCTGGTCAACCGGTCGCTGTTCGGGGTGCTGGAGAACGAGTACGGGCTGAAGATCACCAGTGGTCGCCGCACGTTCAGCGCCACCGCGGCCGAGGCGGGGATCGCGGCGGCGCTCGGGGTACCGGAGGGCTTCCCGCTGCTCTACCTGGAGCAGATCACGTACCTCGACGACGGCAGCCCGGTCGAGTACTCCGACGTCTGGATCCACAGCGACCGGATGCGGGTGACCTCGCTGCTGTCCCGCCGCTGACCGGCCGCGGCGCGGCCCGGCCCGGTCCCACCGCCACCGCGCCCGGGCCCGCCCCACGCCGCCGACGGGCGCGCCCGCCGGCCGCCCCGCGCCCGCCGGCCGGCCGGGCCGGCCGAATCCTCCCTACCTGTCGGCCGGCCATTCCGGCCAAATCCTCCCTACACTTCAGCGCGTGGGTGACGAGCTACGGCCGCTGGTGCTCGGGCGGCATCGGGTGTGGCCGCCGGTGGTATTGGCGCCGATGGCCGGAATCACCAACGTCGCGTTTCGGCGACTGTGTCGGGAGCAGGGTGGCGGACTCTACGTCTGCGAGATGGTGACCACCCGGGCGCTGGTCGAGCGGAACCCGAAGACGCTGCGGATGGTGGCGTTCGGCGGCGACGAGCGGCCCCGCAGCCTCCAGCTCTACGGCGTCGACCCCGAGATCACCGCCGCGGCGGTGCGGATGGTGGTCGAGGAGGACCTCGCCGACCACGTCGACCTCAACTTCGGCTGCCCGGTGCCGAAGGTCACGCGCAGGGGCGGCGGGGCCGCGCTGCCGTGGCGACGCCGGCTCTTCGCCCGGATCGTCCGGGCCGCGGTGGACGCGGCGGCGCCCGCCGGGGTGCCGGTCACGGTCAAGATGCGCAAGGGGATCGACGACGACCACCTGACGTACGTCGAGGCGGGGCTGGCCGCCCAGGACGCCGGGGCGGCGGCGGTGACGTTGCACGGGCGTACCGCGGCCCAGCGCTACTCCGGCAGGGCCGACTGGGACGCCATCGCCACCCTGAAGCAGGCGTTGGACATCCCGGTGCTGGGCAACGGCGACATCTGGGAGGCCGACGACGCGCTGCGGATGGTCGCCCACACCGGGGTCGACGGGGTCGTGGTCGGCCGGGGTTGTCTGGGCCGGCCGTGGCTCTTCGCCGACCTGGCGGCGGCGTTCGCCGGCCGGCCGCGGCGGCTGCTGCCGACCCTCGGCGAGGTGGCGGCCACCATGCGCCGGCACGCCGAGCTGCTGGTGCAGTGGTACGCCGACGGGGGCCGCAACCCGCAGGGCGAGCGGGACGGCTGTGTCGACTTCCGTAAGCACGTGGCCTGGTACCTGAAGGGCTTCCCGGTCGGCGGCGAGCTGCGCCGGGCCCTGGCCATGGTGAGCGGTCTCGGCGAGCTGGACGACCTGCTCGGCAAACTGGATCCGGCGGAGCCGTTCCCGGCGCACACCCTCGGGCAGCCGCGCGGCCGGACGAACTCGCCGGGCAAGGTCTTCCTGCCGGACGGCTGGCTCGCCGACCGGGACAGCGCCGAGGTGCCCGCCGGCGCCGAGCTGGCCGACTCCGGCGGCTGAGCGAGCCGGCCGACTCCGGCGGCTGGGCCCGGACCGACAGCGGCGGACGGACCCCGCCGACCCCACGGTCGGGCCCGGGGCCGGATCCGGCGGTGGCGGCCCTCGCCCACCTGCCGGGGCCTCAGGCGACGGGTGTCGGAGAGCCGCCGGCCGGCGGCCCGTCGGGGGAGCCGGTCGCGCCGTCGGCGGGTCCGGTGGCCCCGACCGGTGCCCCGGACGTCGGGCTGGCCGGACGCGGTCCGGGCACGGTCGGGCCGTCCGACCAGGGCACCCCGGCAGAGCGGTGGTAGGTGATGCCGGCGGCGTTCCACCGGTCACCCTGCCGGGCCAGCCGTACCCGGAAGTCGGCCCAGTCGTGCCGGGCCGCCGGCGACCAGCCGAGTTCGGCGATCGCGGGCAGCCGGGGGAAGGTCATGAACTCGATGTCGCTGACCGAGACCACGGTCTCCGTCCACAGGGGCGCCTCGACGCCGAGCACCGCCTCGGCGGGAACGTCGGTGAGGTGGGAGCCGGGGTCCCAGTCGTACGCGTCACGGACCTCGACCGTTCCGGCCCAGTCCTTGCCCAGCGGCGTGGTCTCGGAGTACTTCATGTCGAGGTAGGCGCGGTTGCCGGGGGAGAGCACCAGCCTCGCGCCCCGGGCGACGGCGGCGGCCACCACCGGGTCCTCGGTGGCGGTACCCCAGTACTGGAGCACCCGCCCGGGGCTGTGGTCGGCGACCGCGAGCTGGTGCCAGCCGAGCACGGTCTTGCCGTGCCGGGTCACGATCGGCTGGATCCGGTTCATGAACGCGACGTACTCGCCCGGGGCGAGGGTGAACACCTCGTCGCCGCCGATGTGCAGGTACGGCCCGGGGGTGAGCGCCGCCACCTCGCCGAGCACGTCGTCGACGAACCGGTACGTCCGCTCGTTGGTCACGTCGAGCGCGCTGAACCCCACGTCGGTGCCGGTGTACTCCGGTGGCGGCGTCCCGCCCGGGGCCAGCTCGCCGTAGGCGGTCAGCGCCGCGTTGGTGTGGCCCGGCAGGTCGATCTCGGGCACCACCGTGACGTGCCGGGCGGCGGCGTAGGCGACGATCTCGGCGTACTGCTCCTTCGTGTAGTAGCCGCCCGGACCGCCGTCCACCTCGGTGGCGCCGCCGACGGTGGCCAGCCGGGGCCACGAGTCCACCGCGATCCGCCACCCCTGGTCGTCGGTGAGGTGCAGGTGCAGGTGGTTGAGCTTGTACCGGGCGAGGTGGTCGATGAACCGCAGCACGTGCGGCACGGCGAAGAAGTGCCGGGCGACGTCGAGCATGGCTCCCCGGTAGGCGAACCGGGGACGGTCCTCGATCACCCCGCCGGGGACCGTCCACGGACCCGGCTGGCGGCACGGGTACTCGATCCGGGCCGGCAGCAGCTGGCGCAGGGTCTGCACCCCGTAGAAGAGCCCGGCGGCGCCGGAGGCCCGGATCACCACGCCGGTCCGTCCGACCTCCAGCCGGTAGCCCTCCGGGCTCGTCCGGTGGTCCGTCGCGGTGGCGTCGGGGTCGTCCAGCAGCAGCGTGATGCCGCCGGTGGCGCCCTCGCGCCCGTCGTCGACCACCGGCAGCGGGTAGCCGGTGGGCCGGCGCAGCAGCCCGGCCAGGTAGCGGCCGACCGCGTTCGCCTCGGGCCGGGGTGTGGTCCGGATCGTCGTGCCGGGGGTCAGGACGTACTCGACCCCGGCGGCCGGCACGACGGTCGCCGGGGCCGGCAGGACGTCGGTGAGCCGGATCGGGGCGTCGACAGCGCCGCGCCGGGCGGGAGGGCGGGGGCCGAAGGCGGTGTGGCGCACGGCAGTCTCCGGGGGAAGCCGCAGGTGGTTCCGGGGAAAATCCCATGGAACGTACGTTCGAACGGTTCCTGTGTCAAGAGTTGGTTACTCTCGGGTACGGAGACGTCGATCGACGTGGCCCGCCCGGCCTCCGCGGTACGCCCGCGCGTCTCGTGCCGCCCGGGGTCGTCGGGTGACCACCCGTCCGGCGTCGCCGGCGGTTCGGGCGCCGTCTGATCGATCTTGCGCGTGGGACCGTTCCCACACAACCCCACGAACGCGCACAGGATTCGCGACTGTGCACATCGTCACCGAATGCTCCCGTGCAAGCGTTCGGTCGCTTAACCTTCGCCCACCGCCGCCGGCCGTTTCCCTGGTACGAAGGTTCGCTTCCGGGGTACGCGCAGACGGCCAAACCATCGTTCAGCGCCGAACGACATGGGTAGGAGGCTCCGTGGCATCCCAGCAGACGCCGGGACAGAAATACGTCTACGACTTCACCGAGGGTAACAAGGATCTGAAGGATCTACTGGGTGGCAAGGGTGCCAACCTGGCCGAGATGACCAACCTCGGGCTGCCGGTGCCACCCGGCTTCACCATCACCACCGAGGCCTGCCGGGCGTACCTCGCCACCGGAACGCGGCCGGCCGGGCTCGCCGAGGAGATCGCCGACCACCTGCGTGCCCTGGAGGACGCGATGGGCCGCCGGCTCGGCGACCCCGACGACCCGCTGCTGGTCTCGGTCCGCTCCGGCGCCAAGTTCTCCATGCCCGGGATGATGGAGACCGTGCTGAACGTCGGCCTCACCGACGCCAGCGTGCACGGGCTCGCCCGACAGGCCGCCGGCTCGGCCGACCGGCCCTCCGCCGAGGCCGAGCGGTTCGCCTGGGACTCCTACCGCCGGCTCATCCAGATGTTCGGCAAGACGGTCTGCGACGTGCCGGGCGAGGAGTTCGAGCAGGCGCTCGAGGAGTGCAAACGGGCGAAGGGAGCCACCAGCGACCTCGACCTCGACGCGAACGACCTGCGCGCGCTGGTCGGCACGTACAAGGAGATCTTCCGCGCGCACACCGGCCGGGAGTTTCCGCAGCAGCCGAGGGAGCAGCTCGACCTCGCCATCGACGCCGTCTTCAAGTCCTGGAACTCCGAGCGGGCCGTCATCTACCGCCGCCAGGAGCGGATCCCCGCCGACCTCGGCACCGCCGTCAACGTCTGCAGCATGGTCTTCGGCAACCTCGGCCCGGACTCCGGCACCGGCGTCGCCTTCACCCGCGACCCCGCCACCGGCGCCCAGGGCATCTACGGCGACTACCTCGCCAACGCGCAGGGCGAGGACGTGGTCGCCGGGATCCGCAACACCGTCCCGCTGCAGCAGCTCGCGGAGCTGAACCGACCGGCGTACGACGAACTGCTGGCCATCATGGCCCGGCTGGAGGAGCACTACCGGGACCTCTGCGACATCGAGTTCACCATCGAGCGCGGCAAGCTCTGGATGCTGCAGACCCGGGTGGGCAAGCGGACCGCCGCCGCCGCGTTCGTGATCGCCGCGCAGCTCGTCGACGAGGGCCTGATCGACCTCGACGAGGCGCTGGCCCGGGTCACCGGCACGCAGCTCGCCCAGTTGATGTTCCCCCGCTTCAAGGCCGGTGAGGACCTGCGGCCGGTGGCCCGGGGAGTCGCCGCCTCGCCCGGCGCCGCCGTGGGCCGGGCGGTCTTCGACAGCCGGAGGGCGGTCGAACTGGCCGGGCAGGGGGAGGCGGTCATCCTGGTCCGTCGGGAGACCCAACCCGACGACCTGCCCGGCATGGTCGCCGCCCGCGGCATCCTCACCTCCCGGGGCGGCAAGACCAGCCACGCGGCGGTGGTGGCCCGCGGGATGGGCAAGACCTGTGTCTGCGGGGCGGACGCCCTCGACGTCGACGTCGCGGGCCGGAGGTTCACCGTCGACGGCCAGACCGTCCGGGAGGGCGACATCATCTCCATCGACGGCAGCACCGGCAACATCTACCTCGGGGAGGTGCCGGTCGCGCCCTCCGAGGTGGTGCGCTACTTCGAGGGGGAGCTGGACCCGGAACACACCGACGACGCGCTGGTGCGCGCCGTACACCGGATCATGTCGCACGCCGACGCCCGACGGCGGCTGGGGGTCCGCGCGAACGCCGACACCGGGGCGGACGCGGCCCGGGCCCGGCGGTTCGGTGCCGAGGGGATCGGACTGTGCCGTACCGAGCACATGTTCCTCGGCGACCGGCGTGAACTGGTCGAGCGGCTGATCCTGGCCGCCACCGACGCCGAGCGGGAGGCGGCTCTCGCCGCGCTGCTGCCGCTGCAGCGGGCCGACTTCATCGAGATCTTCCGGGAGATGGACGGGCTGCCGGTCACGGTACGGCTGATCGACCCCCCGCTGCACGAGTTCCTTCCCGCCCTGGAGGAACTGGCGGTACGGGTGGCGGTGGCCCGCGAGCGCGGCGAGGACGTCGGCCGGGACGAGCAGCTGCTGGCCGCGGTACGCCGGATGCACGAGCAGAACCCGATGTTGGGCCTGCGCGGCGTACGCCTCGGCCTGGTCGTTCCCGGCCTGTTCGCCATGCAGGTCCGCGCGATCGTCGAGGCGGCCGTGGAGTGCGCCCGGGGCGGCGGCAACCCCAGGCCGGAGATCATGGTGCCGCTGGTCGGCGCGGTGCAGGAGCTGGAGACGGTACGCGCCGAGGCCGAGAAGATCGTCGCGGAGGTGACCCGGGAGCAGGGCGTGGAGGTGCTGATCGGCACCATGATCGAGGTGCCCCGGGCGGCGCTCACCGCCGGCCAGATCGCCGAGGCGGCGGAGTTCTTCTCCTTCGGCACCAACGACCTGACCCAGATGGGCTGGGGGTTCTCCCGCGACGACGTCGAGGGCACGTTCTTCCAGCGCTACCTGGAGCTGGGCATCTTCGGCGTCTCGCCGTTCGAGTCGATCGACGCCGAGGGCATCGGCCGGCTGGTCCGGATCGCCGCCGAGGAGGGACGGGCCGCCCGGCCCGGGATCAAGCTCGGGGTCTGCGGCGAGCACGGCGGTGACCCGGACTCGGTGCGCTTCTTCCACGAGGTGGGGCTGGACTACGTCTCCTGCTCACCGTTCCGGGTGCCGGTGGCCCGGCTGGAGGCGGGCCGGGCGGCGGTCACCTCGGCCGGCTCCGACAGCCGCTGAGCGGCGCCGGCACCACCGCCGGCTGACCGGTTTCCGCGCCCCCGACCGGGCGTGACCGGTGTAGCCGCCGGTCGGACGGGGTCGAGCCGGAGGGCGCGCCATCCCGGCGGGTCACCGCCGACGGGGCAGGCGCCAGCCCTCCGGCTCGGACCGGAGCCCGACCGGCAGGGCGGTCATCGGGGAGCGGGGGGTGAGCGGCGCCGCCGGGTCCGCCGGCGGCGGAACCGCGGTGGCCGCCTCCGGCCGCCGCGCGGCGGCCCAGAGCGCGCCGAGCCGCTGGATGGTGGTCCGGGCCTCGGCGTGCAGCCAGGCCAGGTCGGCCCGTGCGCCGGCGACCACGGTGAGGGCGGCCTCGCCGCCGGCCGGGTAGATCACCACGTACCCCTCGGCACCCCGGACCACCGACTCGCGCAGCGGTCCCTGCCCGGCGAGGCTGGCGAAGCGGCCGGCGATGCCGAGGCCGGCCGCGGAGAGCGCGGCGACGTGGTGCGGGTCGCCGGTGGGCAGGTCGCTGGTGATCAGCAGGCCGTCGACGGTGGCCAGCACGCTGCCCGCGATCTCCGGCACCGCGCGACGCAGCCGGTGCAGCTCGGCCAGCAGGGCGGAATCGGTGTTCACTGGTTGTCTCCTTCGCGTGTCGGTCGCCTGCCGGCGGGGCCACACCGAGGCGTGACCCGGGACGTGTCCGTGTCCGTACGTGCGGAGGGCACCGGCCCCGTACCGAGGCCGAGGACGTACGGATCACACACCCATCGATCTTCGGTGACCTTCTGCCTTCGGCACGTTACACCCGGCCGTCGTCGGCCGGAGGGCTCGTGACCATCGGCGATCGTCCGGCAACTTCCGGCTGTTCGGCCGTTGCGGGTGGGCCGCCCACGCCACGGCGGGCGTGTCGGCGGTTGCCGTGAGCCGCGCCCGGACCGGATCTCTGGGCGTACCCTGGGCGGCACGTGGCACGCGAGCTCCGTGGGCACGTGACGGAGGTGAGGCGGATGCGACCTCGCGGAGCTGACATGGGACCTCGCGGAGCTGATCGGCGGAACCGGTGAGCGGGGTCGACGTGGTCGGCGAGCCCGACACCGAACGCCGGGTGGTGGAGCCGCCGAAGGACGTCGGCTCCGGGCGCGGCCCGTACCAGCGGGACCGGGCCCGGGTGCTGCACTCGGCGGGATTCCGGCGGCTGGCCGCGAAGACCCAGGTGCACACGGCCGGCACCGACGACTTCCTCCGGACCCGGCTCACCCACTCGCTGGAGGTCGCCCAGATCGCCCGGGAGATGGGGGGCCGGCTCGGCTGTGACCCGGACCTCGTCGACGTCGCGGGGCTCGCACACGACCTCGGACATCCGCCGTTCGGGCACAACGGCGAGGCGGCGCTGGACGTCCTGGCGGCGTCGTGCGGTGGGTTCGAGGGCAACGCCCAGACCCTGCGGGTGTTGAGCCGGCTGGAGGCGAAGGTGTACGCGCCGGACGGCACCTCCGTGGGGCTCAACCTGACCCGGGCCGCGCTCGACGCCACCTGCAAGTACCCCTGGCCCCGCCGTCCCGGCGAGCGCAAGTTCGGGGTGTACCCGGACGACCTCGCCACCTTCGAGTGGCTGCGTGCCGGTGCCCCCGCCGGCGACGTCCGGTGCCTGGAGGCGCAGGTGATGGACTGGGCGGACGACGTGGCGTACTCGGTGCACGACGTCGAGGACGGCATCCACGGCGGCTACCTGCGGCTGGCCCCGTTGCGGGCCGACGCCGACGAGCGGGCCGCGCTCTGCGCCGACGTCGCCGGGCGCTACTCGGAGGAGTCCGCCGACTACCTGTCCGGGGTGCTGGCCGAGTTGCTCGACGACCCGGTGCTGGCCCCCCTGGCCGGCTACGACGGCAGCCACCGGGCGCTGGCCGCGCTCAAGGGCGCCACCAGCGCCCTGACCGGGCGGTTCGTCACGGCCGCGGTGACCGCCACGGAGCAGCGGTACGGTCCCGGCCCGCTGCGCCGGTACGCCGCCGAGCTGGTGGTGCCGCGCCGGATCCGCGCCGAGTGCGCGCTGCTCAAGGGGATGGCGCTGCGGTACGTCATGCGCCGTCCCGGCGCCGAGAGCTGGTACGCCCGTCAGCGGGAGATCCTGGCCGAGCTGGTCGAGGCGCTGTGCGTCCGGGCCCCGGAGGCGCTCGATCCGGTCTTCGCTCCACTGTGGAGGGAGGCCCCGGACGACGCCGCCCGGCTGCGGGTGGTGATCGACCAGGTCGCCTCGCTGACCGACCCGGCCGCGGTCGCCTGGCACCAGAGGCTCACCGCCGGCTGATCCTCGGCCCACCTCGTCACCGGACTCGCCGGCGGGTCGGCCGTCCCGCCGTGCCCGCGACCCGTGATCCACGGCGTCGCGGTCTCCCGACACCACGCGCCGGTTCTCGCCGGCCCGTACCTCCTGGTCGCCCACGACGCCGTGGCCTGGTCGCGGATGGCCGGGTCCGCCGCCGGGGCGTGCCCGGTGACCACCCCGGCGTCCCCCATCGGCCCCGGTGGGCGAATCGCATCGACGGGAACGTGCGTACCGACCCGGGAGTCTTGCCCGCAAGACCGGCCAACAGGTGCAACCCTCCTTGGTAGGACGTCATCGACAAGAGGGCTGGAGCGGTCATGGACGCCAGGACATTCGTGGTGGACGGCGGGACCAGCGGCCTCGGTCTGGAGGTGGCCCGGATCCTCGCGGCCGACCACCGGGTGGTGATCCTCGGCAACGTGCTCGACGAGGTGTCCTGGGCGCGGGACGAGGTCGGCTGTGACGGCCTGGTCTGCGACGTCTCCCGGGCCGACCAGGTCCACGACGCGCTGACCGAGGTCGTCACCCGCCACGGTCCGATCGACGGCCTGGCGCACTGCGCCGCGATGTGGGCCGGCGGTCCCCTGGAGGACCTCTCGCCGGAGGCGATCCGCCGGGCGATCGAGGTCAACGTCCTCGGGACCACGATCATGCTGCGCGAGGCGCTGATCCGGCTGCGGGAGCAGGGGTACGGCAACATCGTGTACGTCAGCGCGTTGGCCACCGAGGTCCCCCGGCCGGGAATCCCGCTCTACCGGGCGACCAAGAGCTTCGGCACCAGCCTGGTCGAGTCGCTCGCCCAGGCACAGCACAGCAACAGCATCAAGGTCATGCAGATCCATCCGGGGCCGATGCACACCCGGCTCCAGGAGCGGGTCGGCGCCGAGTTCCTGGACACCGTCTCCGCCGAGCCCCGGCAGGTCGCCGCCGAGGTCGTCCGGCTGCTCCTGCTCGGCGCCGACGACCTCTACGTGTCGGGTCAGAAGGTGCTCCGCGCCGACGGACGCTGGTAGCGGGGCCGATGGTCAGCGCGGGACCGGCCTCCGCCGAGCCGCCACCCTCGGCACTCGCGCCGCTGCGGGTGGCGGCGTACCGGAACCTGTGGGTGGCGATGTTCGTCGCCAACGTCGGCACCTGGATGCAGACCGTCGGCGCGCAGTGGCTGCTGATCGACGAACGCAACGCCTCGACCCTGGTCTCCCTGGTCCAGACGGCGAGCTCGCTGCCGATCGTGCTGCTCGCCCTCCCCGCCGGGGTGCTCGCGGACACGCTCGACCGACGCCGGCTGCTGATCGCCGTCCAGTTCTTCGTCGTGGCGGTGGGGGTGGCGTTGACCCTGCTCACCTCCGCCGCCCGGATGCCGCCGGCGCTGTTGCTCACCCTCACCTTCGCCTTCGGGGTCGGGCAGGCGCTCACCCTGCCCGCCTGGGCCGCGGTCATACCCGACCTGGTGCCCCGCAACCTGCTGCAGTCCGCCTCCGGGCTCGGCTCGATCAGCGTGAACGCGGCCCGCTCCGTCGGCCCGGCGCTGGCCGGCCTGCTGATCGCCTGGATCGGCGTGCCACTGGTCTTCGCCCTCAACACGCTGGCGTTCCTCTTCTTCGCCGGCACCCTGATCCGGTGGCGGCCCGGCCGGGCCCGGGCGGTGGAGGTGCCGGAACGGTTCACCGCCGCACTCCGCGCCGGTGGCCGGTACATCCGGCACTCGCCGATCGTGCAGCGGTTGCTGCTGCGCGCGCTGCTCTTCCTGATCCCCGGCAGCGCACTCTGGGCACTGCTGCCGCTGGTCGCCAGACAGGAGCTCAGGCTCGGCTCCGGCGGGTACGGCGTCCTCCTCGCCGCCCTCGGTGTCGGCGCGGTCGTCGGCGGGCTGGTGCTGCCCCAGATCCGGTTCCGGTTGTCCCCGAACCAGTTCCTGCTGCTGGCCGGGCTGACGTACGGGCTGGCCATGCTGGTCGTGGTCTTCGTCCCGACCGCGTGGGTGGTGCTGGTCGCGCTCGTGCCGGCCGGGCTGGCCTGGGTGACGGTGTTGTCCAACCTCAACGCCGAGATGCAGCTGTTCCTCCCGGGTTGGGTGCGTGCCCGCGGGCTCGCCGTCTACCAGGTGGTCTTCGCGGGCGGGCAGGCGTTCGGCGCGTTGCTCTGGGGCGTGCTCGCGGACACGGCGGGCCTGCTCCTCGCCAACCTCGTGGCCGGGCTGCTGACGATCGCCGGCGCGGCCACCGTCCGGATCTGGCCGCTGCCGGACCTGCGTGCCGTGAAGCGGGACCCGGCGGCCTACTGGCCGGAGCTCGACCTGGTGTACGAGCCGGACCCCAGCGTCGGACCGGTGGTGGTGGTCACGACGTACACGGTCCGCGAGGAGAACCGGGAGAGCTTCATCACCGCGATGGAGGACGTCCGGGCGGCCCGCCAACGCACCGGCGCGGTGCGGTGGGGGCTCTACCGCACGGGCGAGGCGGCGGACCGCTTCGTCGAGGTCTACGAGCTGCCGTCGTGGGACGAGCACCTGCGCCAGCACGGTGGTCGGCTCACCAAGGCCGACCAGGCCGCCGAGCTGCGCGCG
>CALGAM010000225.1 GCA_937951935.1 uncultured Micromonospora sp.
TCAAGTCCGAGCACAAGCAGCCGGACGGTTCGCCGCGGAAACTGAAGCCGGGCGGTGGTGGCTACCTCGGGCCGCAGGCGACGTACAAGAAGGGCACCCACCACCTGAAGGGCTGGCAGGCGCTGGACTACGTCCGCCAGCGGTACCCGAAGAACGGGGTCACCGACGGCGACTACGGGCGGCAGCGCCACCAGCAGCAGTTCGTCCGGGCCATGGCCGACCAGGCGCTCAGCATGGACGTGGTGACCAACCCCATCAAGCTGGACAGGGTGCTCAGGGCCGCGGGCAAGTCGCTGATTTTCAGCGGGCGGGGGCACCGGTTGATCGACTTCGGTTTCGCCCTGCGTAACCTGCGGTCGGACACGATTCAGATGATCAAGCTGCCGGGGGGTGGCGTCTTCGAAGGCGGCGTCTACAAGGGCGAGGCGTTCAAGCCGATCGCCGAGGAGTTCTTCGCCGCGCTGCGGGACGGAACGCTGGACACCTTCGTGATGTCCCACCCGGAGTTGTTGAACAAGGCCAGGTGAGCCGGGCGTACCCGGCTGTGGGCGGCGACGGGAGCCGGACTAGACTCAGTTCATCCCGTCGCCGCAGCAAGGAGACAGCGTGGCACAGCAGCTACAGGTCGAGCTCGTAGCCGTCGAGGAGAAGGTCTGGTCCGGCGAGGCCGAGATGGTGCTGGCGCGGACGACCGAGGGCGAGCTCGGTGTGCTGCCGGGGCACGCCCCGTTGCTGGGACAGCTCGCCGAGCCCAGCCAGGTGCGGATCAAGTTGCCGGGTGGGGAGCAGCTCACCTACGACGTGACCGGCGGCTTCCTCTCGGTGACCAACTCCGGCGTCACGGTACTGGCCGAGAGCGCCGCCCCGGCGACCGAGTCCGCGACGCACTGATCCGGGGCGTCGATGCTGGTCTTGAAATGGATCGGGGTCGGCGTCCTCATCCTGTTCGCCGCGATCGCGGCGCTCTTCGTCCGGCGGGCCCTGGTCAGCCGCTCCGGCGGGATCATCCGGCTCAGTGTCCGGGTTTCCACCATCCTCGACGGTCGTGGGTGGTCGCCGGGGTTCGCGCGGCTCTCCGAGACCGAGCTGCGCTGGTACCGGATGTTCAGCTTCGCTCTGCGGCCGAAGCGGGTGCTGCCCCGCAACGATCTCACCGTGGAGCACCGGCGGCTTCCGGAGGGTCAGGAACGCCTCATCATGCCGGCTGACTGGATCATCCTCCGCTGTACCAGCCACCAGGCTCCCGTGGAGATCGCGATGGCGAAGTCCACGCTCACCGGTTTCCTGTCGTGGCTCGAATCCGCCCCCCCGGGGGCGGTTTCGCATTTGGCGCTCCGCGACTGAACCCGGCCCTGCCGTCGGCCCGGCTCTCGCCGTCTCTGGTTGCCGCCGCGGTCAGCGACCGAGGGCCGAGGGCAGGGCGCGGGGTGTCACCCCGAATCCGGAAGGCGTCCGCCGGGTGACCCCGGCCGTCCCGACCCAGGTCCGCCACCCGCGGCGTGACGTGGTGTGGCCCGCCTGGCGACGGGGTGCCCTCAGCGCTGGCCGCCGGGAACCCATAGCACATCCCCGTCCGGATTTGCCGTTCTTGCCAGGATGAACAGCAGATCCGAGAGACGGTTGAGATACTTTGCCGGAAGCGGGCTGGTTCGGTCTGGTTCGTGGCTGACGAGCGCCCACGCCGAGCGCTCCGCGCGCCGGGCGATCGTGCGTGCCATGTGCAACAGCGCCGCACCGGGGGTGCCGCCGGGCAGAACGAAGGAGTCGAGGTTGGCCAGGTCCGCGTTGAACTCGTCGCACCAGCCCTCCAGGCGGTGCACGTACTCCTCGGTGACTCGCAACGGCGGGTACGCCGGCTCCGGCTCCACCGGGTTGGCGAGGTCGGCGCCGACGTCGAAGAGATCGTTCTGGATCCGGCCCAGCACGGCACGGAGCCGTTCGTCGAGCTGGCCGAGCGCCAGGGCCACCCCGATCGCCGCGTTGCACTCGTCGACGTCGGCGTACGCGGCGATCCGCGGGTCGGTTTTCGCGACCTTCTCGTTGTTGCCCAGCCTGGTCGTGCCGGTGTCGCCGGCCCTGGTGTAGATGCGCGTGAGGTGGACGGCCATGACGCACAGCGTACGGACATCGACGCCGAACGCGACGTCGGGGACCGGACCGGGTACGGGCGCGGCCGGGCCGGCGCAGGGGTGGTGGGGCGGCCCCGCGCCGGGTGACGGCGGCGAACCTACGATGTGCGACGTGGACGTGATCAGGGTCGGCGGCGGAGCCCGCCTGGTCGGCCAGGTGCACGTCGTCGGCGCGAAGAACTCGGCGCTGAAGCTGATGGCGGCGGCCCTGCTCGCACCCGGGCGCAGCGTGATCACCAATGTGCCGCGGATCACCGACATCGCGATCATGGGTGAGGTGCTCCGCCGGCTCGGCTGTGACGTCGCGTTCGTCGACGACGTCGACGACGTCGCCCCGGCCGGCGGTGGGGCGACCCCCGCCACCGGCGCCGCGGGCGGCGCCCGGTCCTGCGCCGTGGTCATCGACGTGCCCGAGGCGCCGGGCACCGAGGCGGACTACGACCTGGTCCGCCGGCTGCGCGCCTCGATCTGTGTCCTCGGGCCGCTGCTGGCCCGCCGTGGCCACGTCCGGGTGGCGCACCCGGGTGGCGACGCGATCGGCTCGCGTGGGCTGGACATGCACGTGGCGGGCCTTGCCCGGATGGGCGCCGACATCTCCGGCGAGCACGGTTTCGTCATCGCCTCGGCGCCCGACGGGCTGCGTGGCGCCACCATCTGGCTGGACTTCCCCAGCGTCGGTGCCACCGAGAACCTGGTGATGGCGGCGGTGCTGGCCAGGGGAGTGACCGAGATCGACAACGCCGCCCGCGAGCCCGAGATCGTGGACCTCTGCACGATGCTCAACCGGATGGGCGCGCGGATCGAGGGAGCCGGCTCCTCCACCCTGCGGATCGAGGGGGTCACCGAGCTGCATCCGGTGAGTCACGCCACGGTCGGGGACCGGATCGTGGCCGGCACCTGGGCCTTCGCCGCGGCGATGACCCGGGGCGACGTGACGGTGACCGGGGCGAGTCCCGCCTTCCTGGAGATAGCACTCGACAAGCTGGTCTCGGCCGGGTGCCGGGTGGAGAGCCGGGCCGACGCGTTCCGGGTCCAGATGGACCGCCGGCCCTCGGCGGTCGACGTGGTGACCCTGCCGTTTCCGGGCTTCGCCACCGACCTGCTGCCGATGGCGATCGGCCTGGCCTCGGTGAGCGAGGGGGCCTCGCTGGTGACCGAGAACATCTTCGACGGCCGGTTCATGTTCGTCGACGAGATGGCTCGGCTGGGCGCGGACATCAGGACCGACGGGCACCATGCGGTGGTGCGGGGCCGCGAGCGGTTGTCCGGCGCCCCGGTACGGGCCACCGACATCCGGGCCGGCGCCGGCCTGGTGATCGCCGGACTCTGCGCCGACGGCGTCACCGAGGTCTCCCACGTCCACCACGTGGACCGCGGTTATCCCGACTTCGTCTCCGACCTGCGGGCGCTCGGCGCCGAGGTGGAGCGGGTCACCGCCCCGGAGGAGCCGGTGTTCACGCTGTGACCGGTCCGGCCGCCGGACAGCCCGGTCTGGCGGTGGCGCCCGTTTGAGTGACCGTTAAGGTGCTCGGAGGAGAGCAGCCAGCCGGAGGAGTGAGCACATGGCGGGTCGACTCGCGGTCATCGGAGCCGGTCTGATGGGTTCGGGTATCGCCCAGGTCGCGGCGCAGGCGGGATGGCAGGTGACGCTGCGCGACCTGAACGAGGACGCCACCGGTCGCGGACTGGACGCCATCCGTACGTCCCTGGGGAGGTTCGCCGCCAAGGGCGTGATCGGGGCCGAGGAGGTCGAGGCCACCCTGGCCCGCATCACCCCGACCACGGACCTGGAGGCGGCGGCCGATGCCGACATCGTCGTCGAGGCGGTCTTCGAGCAGCTCGAGGTCAAGCGGGAGGTGTTCCGGGAGCTGGACCGCATCTGCGCCCCCGGTGCCGTCCTGGCCACCAACACCTCGGCGATCCCGATCACCCAGATCGCGGCGGCGACCCAGCGACCGGAGTCGGTGGTCGGCACCCACTTCTTCTCGCCCGTGCCGATGATGAAGCTCTGCGAGCTCGTCCGCGGTTACAAGACCAGCGACGAGACGTTGGCCACCGCCCGCGCCTTCGCGGAGGGGGTCGGCAAGACCGTGGTGGTGGTCAACCGGGACATCGCCGGGTTCGTCACGACCCGCCTGATCACCGCCCTGGTGATGGAGGCGGTCAGGCTCGTCGAGTCCGGGGTGATCTCGGCAGAGGATCTGGACACCGCGTGCAGGCTCGGCTTCGGGCACACGATGGGTCCGCTGGCCACCACCGACCTGACCGGGGTGGACGTCCTGCTGCACGCGACCCGGAACATCTACGCCGAGACCGCCGACGAGAAGTTCTTCCCACCGGAGCTGCTGCAGCGGATGGTCGCCGCCGGCGACCTGGGGCGCAAGACGGGCAAGGGCTTCTACTCGTACTGATCCCACCGGTTCCCCTGCGGCGGGCCCGCGCACCCGCCGCAGGGGCCCGCTCAGCCGTCCCGCCGGGTGGTCCAGCGGAACGTGGTCAGGCAGAGCGCCAGACCCACGACACACCAGATGGCGAGGACGAGCGCGACCCGGCCGAGTTCGAAGGAGCCGGCCGGCTCCTGGGCGGCGAAGGCCTCGGGCAGGAAGACCGACCGCAGCCCCTGACACATCCACTTGAGGGGAAAGACCGCCGCGACCTGCTGCATCCAGTCCGGCAGCTCGGTGAAGACGAAGAAGACGCCGGAGATGAACTGGAGCACCAGGGCGACCGGGGTGGCGACGGCGGAGGCACTGCGCCCGCTGCGGGCCACCGACGAGAAGGCGATACCGCAGAGCGTGCAGGCGGTGATGCCGAGCACCGAGACCCAGCCGAGGGTGAGCCAACGGTCGGCGGTCTGCGGCAGCGTGAGGTCGAAGAGCCCGGCGGCGACGGCGAGCAGCAGCGCGGTCTCGGCCACCCCGATCACCGCAACCATGATCACTTTTCCGGCGAAGTAGACCCACCTCGGCATCGGCGTACCGCGGTAGCGCTTGAGCACACCCCGGTCCCGCTCGATCGGAATCTGGATGGCGAGGCTCTGAAAACCGACCGTCATCAGGCCGGTGGCGATCATGCCGGTGACGAAGTACTGGGTGAACCGGACCCCGCCGCCGAGCTCGCCCCGGAAGATCGACGCGAAGATCAGGATCATCACCACCGGGAAGAGCATGGTGAAGACCACCGACTCTCGGCTGCGCAGGAACTGGCGCACCTCGAGCCGACCCTGCCGGAGCGCGAGGGCGAGTGGACCGACGCGCCGGCTCGGGGCCGGTGCCGGTTGCGTGCTGGTCGTGGTGGCTGTGCTCATCGGTGCCCGATCATTCGCAGGTAGATGTCCTCCAGGGTGGGCCGGGTCACGGTGAGCCCCGGCACCTCGCCGTCGTACCGCGCGGCCAGCTCGGCGACCAGCGCCGTCGGCGTCGCGCTCTCCACGCGTTCCACGCTCCCGTCCGGGGTACGCCAGGAGACGGTCGCCAGTGCCTCCTCGCGGTTGCCGAGCTGGGCCGGGGTGGCGACCTCGATGAGCCGTCCCCGCGCGATCACGCCGACCCGGTCGGCGAGCGCCTCGGCCTCGTCCAGGTAGTGCGTGGTCAGCACGATGGTGGTACCGGCGGCGGCCAGGTGGCGGATCAGTCCCCAGAACTCCCGACGGGCCTCGGGGTCGAAGCCGGTGGTCGGCTCGTCCAGAAACAGCAGCTCGGGCCGGCCGATGATGCCGAGCGCGACGTCGAGCCGCCGCCGCTGCCCCCCGGACAGGGTGTGGGTGCGGGCCTTCGCCTTTCCGGCGAGGCCAACCCGTTCGAGCACCTTGTCGGGATCATCCGGGTCCGGATAGAACCCCGCGAAGTGGTGCACCACCTCGGCCACGGTCAGCTCGTCGAACTCGCCGGTGCTCTGGAGCACGATGCCCACCCGACAGCGCCATCGCGCGTCCGCCTGGTCCGGGTCGACGCCGAGCACGCTCACCTCGCCGGCGTCCCGACGGCGGTAGCCCTCCAGGATCTCCACCGTGGTGGTCTTGCCGGCACCGTTCGGGCCGAGCAGGGCGAAGATCTCGCCCCGGAACACCGTGAGGTCGAGGCCGTCCACGGCGGGGGTGCCGCCGTACGCCTTGCGGAGTCCTCGGACCGAGATCGCCACCTGGTCAGCCATGCCATCAACTATGCGTGACCGACGCTGGTGGCGTCGCGCACGGCCTGCCGTTCGCGTCGGCGTCGGCGTCGGCGCCGGACGACCCAGGTGACGAAGAACACGAAACCGAGCAGGAAGAGCAGCACCAGCGCCGGGAGCAGGATCGCGACCAGCGAGCCGAGCACGCTGCCGGCGTCCTCGACGGCGCTGGCCAGCGGGGCACCGAAACCGGCCGTGGTGGTGTTGATCACCGGCCGGGCCGCCGCCTTCACCGCGTGCACGGCAAGCGCGATCACCATCCCGATGACGATCGGCACCCACTGCTGGGAGCCGAAGAACCGCCCCGGGTCGTCGACCGTCACGGTCTGGGCGCCGGTGCCCGCGCCGAAGACCAGGCCGCCGGCGGTCGGTCGGACCGCGGTCTGGACCACGTCGTTGACGTGATCCACCATCGGCACCTTGTCGGCGACGACCTCGATCACGAGCAGCACCAGCAGGATCGTGATGACCCAGCCGTTGCTGAGCCACTGCCAGCCGCTCGGCAGCGTGACCAGGTCGCTGTAGCGGGCCAGCAGACCCATGGTGAGGAGGGGAACGTACGCGTTCAGCCCGGCAGACGCGGCCAGGCCGGTTCCGGTGAGGGCTTCCAGCACGCCATCCAGGATGGCAGCGACGCGCCAGGCCGGCCGGCCGAGCATCGACCACGGGCTTCGCTACCCTGCTCGGGTGCGGTTGGTGATTGCGCGGTGCTCGGTGGACTACGTCGGACGGCTCTCGGCCCACCTGCCGCCGGCGACCCGGCTGGTGATGATCAAGGCCGACGGGTCGGTTTCCATCCATGCCGACGACCGGGCGTACAAGCCGCTCAACTGGATGAGCCCGCCGTGCCGGCTGGAGGAGGCGCCCGGGGTGTGGCGGGTGGTCAACAAGGCCGGCGAGGAGCTGCGGATCACCCTGGAGGAGATCTTCCACGACACCTCGTACGAGCTGGGGGTCGATCCCGGGCTGCGCAAGGACGGCGTGGAGGCGCACCTGCAGGAGTTGCTCGCCGCCAACCCGACCGAACTGGGTGAGGGCTTCACCCTGATCCGCAGGGAGTACATGACCGCGATCGGGCCGGTCGACCTGCTCTGCCGCGACGGCTCCGGGGCCACCGTGGCGGTGGAGGTGAAGCGGCGCGGCGAGATCGACGGGGTGGAGCAGTTGACCCGGTACCTGGAACTGCTCAACCGCGATCCGCTGCTGGCTCCGGTGACCGGGATCTTCGCCGCACAGGAGATCAGACCGCAGGCCCGGGTACTGGCCACGGACCGGGGAATCCGCTGTGTCGTCCTCGACTACGACCGGCTGCGTGGCATCGAGCGTGACGAGCTGACGCTGTTCTGAGGTCCGCGCAACCGGCCCGCGGCGTCCGGGGGGTGACGCCACGTCGTGCCCGGCGAACGACCTGTCCGGGCAGGTCGGCCCGCACCGGTGGCCCGCCGACCGCGCCGGGCGTCACGCGCCGGTGCGGACGGCGATCAGCGACTTGATCAGACCGGCCAGCCGTTCGGTGCGGATCTGTGAGTGCGGGAAGTAGTGCCGCATCTGGGACCGGTCGATCAGCTCGGTCCAGAGGACCTGCTGGACCGCCGCCTCCCGGTCGGTTGGGCGGGTGTGGGCGAGCGGCCAGTGGCGGGCCAGTGCCACCCGTACCCGGACCGGGGTGAACTGCATTCCCGGAACGATCCAGTGGGGCTCGATCGGGAAGTAGCGGTACGGCGTCTGCACCCAGTGCGCGTCCGCCAGGGCGTGTACCGTCTCGGCGAACCGGAGCCGGCGCTCGTGCCCGCCGACGTGCTCCAGCACGGAGTTGGAGAAGACCAGGTCGTAGCGGCGGCGGGCGATCCGCGTCGGGAGGGCGCAGGCGTCGCCCTGGTCGACCTCGGCCCAGTCCGGCACCTCGGTCGGTGCCTTCTCGAGGTTCACCACGTGCACGTGCTTCGGGCGTACGGCCGCCTGCAGCCAGGTGCTCAGCCGGCCACCGAGGTCGACGACGGACATCTGGGCCAGGTCGGGAAACGTCTCGGCGAGCCAGTCGGCCCGTCTCCGGCGCCGTCGGGCGCCCCAGGAGTTCTCGCCGTCCACCAGGCGAAATCGCAACGCGTGCAGCCCCATTGACCGAAGGGTAGCGAGGCGGCAGACGGCGAGGGATGTCCTAGTCGCCGGTCTTTCGCCACGATCGGTTAGACGTATCTCACCGCCCGTACAGTTTCTGTGCCAGCTTCACGATCCGACCGACCTGCTCGGGCGTCCGGTCGAACGTCATCGCCGGCAGCAGCGAGGGTCCGCGACGTCGGGTCACCGCCTTCGACCGGGCGAACTCCCGTAGCCCGTCGGCACCGTGGATACGTCCGAAGCCCGAGGCGCCGACCCCACCGAACGGCAGTGTCGACATTCCGACGAAGGTGAGCGCGGAGTTCACCGCGACCATCCCGGACCGGATCCGGGCGGCGAGCTCCATCGCGCGGCGCCGGCCGAAGACAGCGCCGCCGAGCCCGTACCGGACGGCGTTGACCCGGGACAGCGCCTCGTCGGTGTCGGCTACACGGGTGATGGTGAGGGTCGGCCCGAAGGTCTCCTCGCGGACGGCGGCGGCGTCCTCGGGTACGTCGACCAGGATCGTCGGCCAGACGTACGGGGGCTGGACGGCATCGGGGCCGCCGAGCACGCAACGGGCGCCACGGGCGACGGCGTCGGCGATGTGCCGGCGGATGATGTCGATCTGGCCGGGCATCGTGATGGGACCGAGGTCGGCGTCGGTGTCGCCGACGGTGAGGCGGCGGGCACGATCGACGACCTTCCCGACGAAGGCGTCGTAGACCTGGCTGACCACGTAGGCGCGTTCGATGCCGATGCACGTCTGGCCGGCGTTGGTCAGGGCGCCCCAGACGCAGGCCTCGGCGGCGGCGTCGAGGTCGGCGTCCGCGTCGACGATCATGGCGTCCTTGCCGCCCGCCTCGATGACGACGGGGGTGAGGGTCTCGGCGCAGGCCGCCATGACCCGGGTGGCGGTGGCGGTGGAGCCGGTGAAGGCGATCTTGTCCACGCCGGCCCGGCAGAGGGCGGCGCCGACGTCGCCGAGCCCGTGTACGGCGGTCAGGACGGGCTGCTCGGACACGACCTCGGCGAAGCTGTCGACCAGCCACTGCCCGACGACCGGGGTGTACTCGCTGGGCTTGAACACCACGGCGTTTCCGGCGGCCAGGGCGTAGCCGATCGACCCGATCGGGGTCAGCACCGGGTAGTTCCAGGGTCCGATCACGCCGACCACGCCGTACGGCTGGTACGCCAGGTGGGCGGAGTGCTCGACGAGGATGAGCCGGGAGCGGACCCGCCGGGGGCCGAGGACCCGCCTGGCGTTCCGGGCCGCCCAGTCGAGGTGCTCGATGGCGCTGACGATCTCGACGGCCGCCTCGGCGGTCGGCTTGCCGCCCTCGCGGTGGACCAGGTCGGCCAGCTCGGGGATCCGCCGGGCCAGCAGGGCCCGCCAGCGCAGCAGCCGGGTGCGCCGGGCGGCGAAGCCCAGCTCGGCCCACCAGTCCGCCGCCGCCCGAGCCCGCTCGACCGCGCGTCCGACGTCCTCGGCGGTGGCGACCGGGAGCCGGCCCGCCTCCTCTCCGGTCGCCGGGTGGGTGGAGATCAGCTCCCCATCCTCGATCACCGGTACGCCGGGAGCCCGCAGCGTGGTCATGGCGCGAGTCTAGACCGCGGTATTACTCGCCGGTAGGTACGTGAATGAGTCTGATCGTCGCTGTTCACGCGCCGAACCGGCGACGCCGGGTCGGCGGCGCACCCCGCGACTCGGCACGTCGGTACGTGGAGTCCGGGCCGACCGGATGCGAAGCTGACCTGCGGAGCCGGTGCGCGCCGCGCTGACCCGGGACGGGCTGACCGCGAGACGGGATGGATCGGGGCGGAGTTCCATGTCCGACGAGCTGCACTTCATGCCACTGCTGACGGTGACGAACGGGCCGTTGCGGGGCGCGAGCTTTCGGCTGCGTCCGGGACGGCACCGCATCGGCCGGGAGGAGGGGGCGGACATCCTGCTCGACGATCCGAAGGTCAGCCGCCGACACGCCACGGTCGAGCTGGTCGGTGGGCGGGTGGTGCTGACCGACGCCGGATCGACCAACGGCACCTGGCTCAACGACAGCCGTCTCGACGGGCCGGTCGAGCTGCGCGACGGCGACCGCGTCCGGCTCGGCCACGTCGAACTGCGGTTCTTCGATCCGGGATCGGCCCCGACCGAACCGGTCGGGACGCTCGGGTACCGGCCCCTGGTGGCGCGGAACCGACCGGCGGGGCCGTTGCCGGCGCAACGGAGGCCGGGGGCGCTCGCCCGCGCCGCCGTCGTCTCGTCGTCCGGTGGACCCGCCCCGTCGTCCGGCGCGGGTGCGCCGTCGTCCGCCGAGCCGGCGCCGTCGTCCGAGGTGTGGGCACCGGCGTCCGGGGCGCTCACCGCGCCGACCCAGCTGATGGGCACGCCCCGACGGGCGCACCGGAGACTGGCGGTGGTCGGCGGCTGCCTGATCCTCCTCGGCTGGCTCGCCTGGATCTGGATCGCCCGCTGACGCCCGCCGCGGCGCTGTCGACCCGGCCGCCGGGTGCCTGGCCGCGTGGGCGCCGGCCGGGGTGCGGCGGGCCCCGCCGGCCCGTGGCGTGTGGGCGTCTGCGGCCGGGCCGGGGCGGCATGGCACACTCGCGGACAGGCCCCTAGCGGCCGTTCAGGTGGCGTTCGACGAGGCGGGAGGCTCCATGGCAGGCGGATTCACCGGCGGAAGCGTCATCTCGACCGTGGGTGTCATCGGACTCGGCACCATGGGTGCCGGCATCGCCGAGGTCTTCGCCCGCAGCGGTCTCGCGGTCGTCGCCGTCGAGGTCACCCCGGAGGCGCTGGCGCGCGGGCGGGCCACCCTGACCGCCTCCACCGACCGGGCGGTCCGGCGGGGCAAGCTCGCCGCCGCGGAGCGGGACGCCCTGCTCGGCCGGGTCACCTTCGCGGTCGGACTCGAGGCGCTGGCCGACGTCGACCTGGTGGTCGAGGCGGTACCCGAGCGCCTCGACCTCAAGCGGCGGATCTTCGGCGACCTGGACCGCATCTGCAAGCCCGGCGCCATCCTGGCCAGCAACACCTCGTCGCTGAGCCTCACGGAGATCGCGGTCGCCACCGGGCGGCCGGACCAGGTCGTCGGGATGCACTTCTTCAATCCGGCGCCGGTGATGAGGCTGGTCGAGGTGGTCCGGACCGTGGTGACCGCACCCGAGGTGGTCGCCGCGGTCGAGGCGCTGTGCACCCGGCTGGGCAAGGTCGGGGTGACCATCGGCGACCGGGCCGGCTTCGTCGCCAACGCCCTGCTCTTCGGCTACCTCAACACCGCCATCGGCATGTACGAGTCCGGGTACGCCACCCGGGAGGACATCGACACGGCGATGACGCTGGGCTGCGGGCTGCCGATGGGGCCCCTGACGCTGCTGGACCTGATCGGCCTCGACACGGCGTACGAGGTCCTGGAGACCATGTACCGGCGCGGCGGCCGCGACCGGCGGTACGCCCCGTCGCCGCTGCTGCGGCAGATGGTGGTGGCGGGACTGCTCGGCCGCAAGACCGGCCAGGGCTTCTACCGGTACGCGGAACCGGGTTCGTCGCAGGTGGTCCCGGACGAGCGCACCCCGGCGGCGACCTCGACCGCGCCCGGGGAGGCCCGCCCGGTCCGCACGGTCGGTGTGGTCGGTTCCGGCGACACGGCCGACCGTCTCGCCACCCTGTGCTCCGGTGCCGGGTACGACGTGGTGCGGTGGTCCTGGACCGGCGCCCCGGCGCCGGAGACGGACGGGTCGGCGCCGGAGGCGATCGACGGCGCCGACCTGGTGCTGGTGGCCGCACCCGACGACCTGGCCGGCCAGCGCGCCATCTTCGCCGAGCTGGGGCGGCGGTGCCGGCCCGGCGCGGTGCTGGCCGCCACGACGGCGGTGTTGCCCGTGATCGACCTGGCGGTGGCGACCGGGCGGCCCGCGGACGTCGTCGGGCTGCACTTCGGCACGGTGGCACCGGACGCGCCGCTGGTGGAGATCGTCCGTACCGTCCAGACCTCGCCGGAGGCGCTCGCCACGGCACGTGCGGTCGTCACCCGACTCGGTCGGACCGGGATCGTCTGCGGCGACCGGGCCGGGTACGTCGTCAACGCGCTGCTCTTCCCGTACCTGAACGACGCGGTGCGGATGCTGCAGGACTCGTACGCGTCGGTCGACGACATCGACCACGCGATGACCCTCGGTTG
>CALGAM010000226.1 GCA_937951935.1 uncultured Micromonospora sp.
GGGACGGGCACCACACCCCGGTCACCGGTGGCGGTGACCGTGTCGCTGTCCCCGTGGGTGACACGGCGGGCGAGACAGAGAACGAGAAAGAGGCGGGGCGGGGTGAGATCGGGTGGCTCGGCCGGCGTGAGGCCGGGCATCGTCACGGCACGGTCTTCGGGGACGCGAGGGTCAACAGCCCGCAGCCGTACGCCTTGGCGTGCCCGATGCCGCCGACCAACGCCCGACGGAAGGCGTCCGCGTCGGTGATCTGGAGGATGCCGTCGTACGTCGCCGTGGTGAGGGTGACGGTGCCCATGCCCCGTCTGAAGGACTGCTTCTGCCGCCGGTGCAGGCGCAGGTTGGGGCGGCCGTCGTCCTGTCTCGCCAAGACGAAGCCGTGCCGGGCGGCCCGGCGCTCCAACCACCCGACCTGCTCCTCCTCGCGTAGGTAGCCGAAACGCTGGGTCTCCTTGGCGTCGACGGTCTTCCGCCCGCTGTGGGTCGGGTTGGCGGTGAGCCGGAACGCCCAGCTCTGGCCGGCACGCAGCGAGTCGAGCAACCCGTCGTAGTCACGGGTCACCCAGGTCTCGTCGCTGGTCGGCCAGCCGGCCTGCTCGATCAGGTGGGTGAGGTCGGGGCGCCCGGGGCTGACGATGTAGAGGTGGACGGTCCCGACGGCCGGGGTGTCGACGCGCCACAGGGTACGGGCACCGGCGCGCTCGTAGTCGGCGGCGTGCGCGAACGCGGCACGAACCGCCCCGTGCATCGCGTGCGGCGAGGAGAGCAGTCTCCGGGCGTCTCGACGCGCTGGGTTGATCCGGAATCGGGTGAGATACATGCTCAGCCTCCCAGCAGGCTCAACGGGTCATGGTCGTCGACTCCGGCCCGCTCCGCGAGGTCGTTGGTGACGTCGACGTACCGGCGCAGCACCGACCGCCAGGTGTGCTGCCGACGCGCGGGGTCGAAGCTGAGCGGCTCGTCGGGCAGCGTCTCGTTGACCGGGTCACCCGGGCGCGCATCCCGGATGATCTCCAACCGGACCGTGCGGGCCGCCCTCCTGCGGTGCCACTCGGCCGCGAGCCACGGCCATCCGGTCAGCGCGTCGTCGAGGGTGCCGTCGTGCACCCCGAGGTTGATCGGACCGACCGGCGGACACGACCGGCGCCCCAGGTAGAGGGGGAACCGCGGCCGGTCGAGTGCCTCCGCGAGACCGTGCAGCAGCTCCGGGTCGCCGCCGACGGCGGCGAGGAAGACCGCGTCGGACAGGTAGAAGCGGTAGGTCAACGGTGCCCGCTGGCGGCCGTCGAGCGACTGGGCCGTCTGGAAGTCCCGCAGGATCTGCCCGGGCTGGTCGATCCGCACCCCGAACTCCAGGCCGAGCAGCTCGGTGAGCGGTTCCGTCCGCCGGATGCCCCTGGCGGCGGCGAGCAGGCCGATCACCCCGCTCTTGGTCGGTGCGATCTCGGTGCCCCGGCGGGCGAAGCGGCTGGACGAGCCCCACGACTGCAGCGGACCCGCCAGCCTCAGCAGCAGCACGCTCATGCCGGCTGTCCGAGCGCGACGGCGACCTGCTCCCCCACCTCGGTGACCAGCTCGTTGAAGCTGACCGCCTTGCCGAGGTCTGCCAGGACCGCGGTCTTCTCCCCGACCTGGGTGACCCAGCTCGCGACCGGGCGCTCGCCGTAGGCGCCCTCGACCGCGGCCGTGTGCGCGGCCAGGGCCGCCGCGGCCTGCTCCACCCGCCCCGCGGTGTGCGTGGCGCGCACCGGTGTCTCGAACGCCCCGACCAGGTTGATCGGCTGGGTGTCCCGCAGCCGCACCAGCACGGCGTCGGGCAGCGTCCGGTGGGCGAACGTGTTCTGCTTTCCGCTGGGCATGCTGCGGGCGAACGCGGTCAGGAACGCCTCCACGGCGGCCCGGGTCGCCGCCGCGTCGCCGAGGGTGCGGTGCAGCGCGTCGACGTCGACTGTGGCGTACCGGTAGAGCGTGGACGAGTTGAACTCGATGGTGCCGATCATCCCGGCACCCGTCTCGTCGGCGTCCTCCTTGCGGTCGTCGACCGCGGTGAAGTAGTCGAACTCGTTGTCCACGGCGTGCACGCTGATGGCGTGGGCCACCTGGCACGCGGCGTCGACGTTGATGTCGGCCATGTCGGCCACCATCCGGCCGAACAGCGCGATGTCGACCGAGTGCTCGGTGTTGGCCAGCGCCTTGAACGTCGCCTTGTCGAGCGCCTCGCCGCCACGCGCGGCCTTCAGCGCGGCGGCGGCGAGGTTGTCCAACTGCCGGTGGCTCAGGAACAGCAGGTAACCGGACTCGACGTCCTTGATCTCGCCCTTCTTCTTGTCGGCCTTGGCCAGGCCGGCGGTGACGAAGACGTCGGCTGCCAGCCGGGAGGCGTCCTCCTCGGAGATGCCGGGGTCGAGGGCCCGGATCCGCGCCGCGAGGGACTCGCCCACCCGCTTGGTCCGCTCGCCGAGCTGGGAGTGGTCGAGCAGCTCCCTGAAGGCCAGCCGGATGGCCCGCTTCCAGGCCTGGCTGGAGACCCGCGCCCGCCGGACGCCACCGTAGACGGCGGTCTTCGGCGAGCCGGTGTCGTCGCGGTTGAGGTTGCTCGGCGGCACGGTGTGCAGCGCGTAGACGTCGATGATGGTGCGGCTCATGACAGGTCCTCCTCGGGGGTGTCGCTGGCGGCGGTGTCGGTGGCGGCGGTGTCGGTGCTGGCGGGGTCGGTCTCGGCGCCGGCGCCGCTACGGAAGAACTCCCGGCCCCAGATGGCCTGCACCCTGGACTGGCCGTCGGGCCCGCGCAGGGTCAGCAGGTCGTCGGCGAGCAGGCCGTAGTCCAGGGAGACCTGGTGCTCCCGCAGCATGGTGACCAGGCTGCGCAGGTGGTAGACGCTCTCGTGGTAGGTGCTGGCGGTGCCGAGGGCGGCGAACCGGCGGCGTACCCCCTCCGGTCCGGCGGACCTGCGCACCAGGTCGGACAGGGCCCGACCCAGGCCGCGTCCGTCCGCGTGCATCGGCTCCCGGCGGGACTGCTGGTGCAGCGCGTACAGGGTCACCGCGTCGTGCACCGCGTACTCGGCGTCGGTGGCGTCCTCGGGCGGCTGGTAGCCCAGCAGGTGCTCCGGCACCTGGAGGTACCGCTCCAGGGTGAAGTCGAAGCCGGGGGCGCGGCCGATACCGCGCCGCAGCCGGGCGAGGGCGCTGACCGCCTCGGGGTGCGGCACGGTGCGCAACACCTGCGCCTGCAGGACGCTGACCGTCCGGGCGACGTGGTCGCCGAGCTCGCGGCGGTGCCGGCTCCACGGTCGGCGGTCCGGGTCGACCGACGGTTCGGTGTGCGTGGCGACCGGCGGGTCGGTGTCCACCATGGTCATGCTGCTTCCTCCTGCCTGTGGGGTGCGGGCTCGGCCGCCAGCGGCAGCGCCCTGGCCAGGCCGGCACGGAACCACGCCTCGGCCTGGGAGCTGGAGTAGTGGATCTCCCGGCCGGCGCGGTCGGTGCCCACCCGGCCGACCCAGGCCGTCGGACCGGCCGCGGCGACCAGCTCGGCGCCGAGCCGTAGGACCGCCCGGCGGACCAGCCGCTGCCAGGCCGCGCGCTCGGCCGCCGGGTCGCTCTCCGGGCCGAGTCGGGCCAGCCAGTCACGGAAGGCGCGGTCCAGCAGGGCGTACGCGCGTTCGGCCGCCCGCTCGGACTCACCGACGTCGGTGTCCCGGTTGCCGGCGGCGCGGGCCAGGTTGTCGGCGAGCCGGCGCAGCACCGACACCGCCGCCTCGGCGTCGGCGGCGGCGTCGACGGCGGTCGCGCGCAGTGCGGAGTCCTCGACCAGCAGCAGCACGTTCATGGTGAGCGCGTCGCTGAAGATCTCGTCGACGACCGCCTGCTGGTTGCCGTAGGTGACGCTGACCGCCCGCGTTCTGGTCCGGAAGTCCGAGCCGACGACACCGGTGACGGTCAGACTGCCCAGCCACCGCACCACCATCGGCGACAGCCGCTGCGGCGGCTCGCCGCCCGGCTCGGGCGGCGCCGGGAGCAGGCTCTGCAGCCCTCGCCACAGTGCCCGACCGTGGTCGTGGGTGCGGGGCAGGTAGACCGGGGTCCGCTTCTGCGCGCGCTCCCGCGGCCCGCTGCGCCCCCAGATGCTCATCGGTTCGAGCAGGTGCCGGTCCTGCCACTCGAACCTGTCGCCGTTGGCGACCAGGGCGCCGGTGATGCCGTTGGTGTCGCCGAAGAGCCGGATCCGGCGGGACTGCCAGGTGTAGAGGCTGAGTACCCCGTACGGGCCGCGGGTGGCGGCCGGCTCCTCGGCGGCGGTCTGCGGCTCCCGCTCCCACACCGGCAGGTCCCGCTCGTCGGCCTCCCGCCACCGGGAGTCGGCCGGCACCAGGTTGAGCAGCAGGGTCTCCCGCAGGGTCGCGCCCTCCAGGTAGACGCCACCCAGTGACCCGACCGACCCCACCCCGATCGGATAGCCTCGCCCGCCCTTGACCCGTGGATCACCGACCGCGCCGGTCTTGATGCCGGAGACGTCGTACGCCTGGCAGTGCACCAGCCAGCGGGCCGCCTCGGCGGGGGTGATCGACTCCATGCCGGACCCGGCCCGGGTCGTCAGGAACGGCAGGCCGGCCGGCACGTCGGCGATGAGCCGTTCCAGCCCGTACGTGTTCTCCTTCGCCGCCCGCAGGTCGGCGACCTGGTAGAAGGGGTGCGTCGGGTGTAGCAGGTCGAACCGGTCGCGGAACTCGTCGAGATAGTCGGCGATGTCCGCGGTCGGCAGCTTCCGGTCCCGCCAGAGCGTCCGCCAGGCCGCCTCTCCGGGCGGTCCGCCGGTGGTGCGGTGCAGGATCGCCAGTGCCAGCCTCAGGATCGCGAAGGTCTGGGTGGGCAGTTCGCAGGCGATCATCCGGACGTTCTCGGCCTGCTCGAAGAGGCCGAGCAGTGACACGTCGCGGCGTTGGCCCGTGGTGTCCAGTACCGGGATCCAGGCCTCGTCCACGAGCGAGAACCCGGCCGGGTGCGGCGAGCTCGGCACCGGCATCACCTCCTCTCGGGATGTGGACAAGTCGTTTCAGAATGCGGAAGCGACGTCAGGCGTCGGCGCGGGTGACGCGCAGCCCCTCGTTCGGGTCGTAGTGCAGGTCGAAGCCGGCGACCGTGGCGTTTCCGTCCTCGTCGACGTCGAGGACGAGTTCGTCGGCGAGCCACGGACTGTCCTTCCAGGCGCGGACGTCGACCCGGCTCCGCAGGTCGGACCGCACGCTGTCGAACACCTCGTCAGACGTCATCGCCCGGGGCAGGGGCAGGGTGCACCGTGCGACGGAGCGGGCCAACTCCCAGTCGGGAGTTCTGTCGACGGGCACGAGTACCCCACCGCCGTCGATCCACGGGGGGATCACCAGGCCGGCCGAGGTCCGGACCAGCAGCAGGACCTCCACCAGTTCGGCGTCGGTGTCACGGACGTGGCCCCGTGCCACGTGCTCGTCGGCGTCGCCGACGCCACCGGCCAACCAGCCGATCAGCGGGGTTCCGGGCTCGCCGACCGCGGCCAGGCGGAAGGCGTCGGCCTTCAGCTCCTTCGTGGTGAACGCGTCGCGCTGCTTCGCCTCCGCCTCGGCCATGACCGCCTGCCAGGACGGTGGCCCGACCGGCGCGTCACCGTAGGCGGCCTGGGTGAGCGGGGCGATGTCCGCCGGCAGTCGCAGCGGCGCGCCCTCCAGGTGTGGCAGCAGGACGGCGGCGCTGCGCAGCAGGCTGGCCGGCTGGTAGACCCGGCGGGAGCCGCTGACCGGCTGGGGTGGCTCGGTCGTCCAGTCCGCGCCGGTGATCCAGCACACCGGCTCCGCCAGCCCGGCCGGGCGGTCGTCGCGCGGGTGCCGGTGCAGCCGGCCGATCCGCTGCAACACCAGGTCGACCGGGGCCAGGTCGGTGACGAGCAGGTCGAAGTCGATGTCGAGGGACTGCTCGGCGACCTGGCTGGCGACCACCACGTACCGCCGTGGACGGCTGCCGGTCCCGGGCGGCCCGAACGTCTCGCGTAGCCAGCGGTCCTTCGCGGCCCGGTCGACGGCCATGAACCGGGAGTGCGCGACCGCCACGGGGATGTCCGGTCCGAGCGCCGCCCGCAGCGCGGCGGCGGTCTCCTGCACCCGGGCCACGGTGTTGCGGACCACCAGCGCGCAACCGCCGTCGGCCAGCCGCTCGCGCAGCAACCCGGCCAGCGCGGGCAGGTCGTCGGCCAGCCGCCGCAGCGTGACCTCGATGTGCCGTCCCGAGTCGGCGCTGCCGGTCGCGACGGCGCCCCGCTGCCCGGCGGAGACCGTGACCAGGGGATAGCGCAGGTCGGTGCGGAGCGGGGCGTACGGGTCGACCCGCGGCCTGCCGCGGTCGCGCCAGGTCGGCCTGGGTGGCGGGCCGAGCCGGCCGTTGTCGTACGCCGCCACCAGCTCGGCCCGGCGACGTGCCGGCAGCGTCGCGGAGAGCACGACCACCGGCACGCCGTACGCCCCGAGCCACTCCAGCGTCCGGTCGAGAAACCGTCCCATGTAGACGTCGTAGGCGTGTGCCTCGTCGATGACGACGACCTTGCCGGCCAGGCCGAGGTGACGCAGCACCAGGTGCCTGCTGCGCAGGGCCGCGAACAGCAGTTGGTCGATGGTGCCCACGACGAAGCTGGACAGGAGTGTCCGTCTGGGCCCGGCGAGCCACCTGTGCACGCCGATGTCGGCGCCGCCGGCGTCCGCGGCGATGCCGCTCGGCAGGGAGGTCACCCGCAGGTCGGCGTAGTCGGGGTTGAGCGCGGCCTTGGCGTGGGCCAGCCGTACGTCCCGGTCGCCCCGGCCGACCTGTGCGTCGGGCAGCCGGCGCAGCCAGGACAGCATGCGGCTGAACATGGCGTCACTGGTGGCGCGGGTGGGCAGGGCCAGGTAGCAGCCGGAGGCCCCGGTACGACGGGCCATGATCTCCACCGCCGCGAGCGCCGCCTCGGTCTTGCCCTCGCCCATCGCCGCCTCGACGATCAGGACGCCGGGCAGCGGCATGGTCTCGGCCAGCTCGGCGACGGTCCGCTGCACCGGACGGGGCGCCGCACCGTCGGGCAGCGCGAAGCGCGCCCCGAACAGTTCGTCCACGCTCGCCGACGGCGCGACGGGCCGCCACGGGACGGGCAGGTTCAGCGTCTCCCAGCCGGACCGCAGCCGGTCGGCGTCCGTGCCGGCCAGGACGTACGGGAAGTACTCCTCGTTGCTGGCGATCCAGTCGGCGACGATGACGAGCCCGGTGAGGATGGCCTGCACGGGTTGCGACAGCGCCACGCCGCTCCACTCGACCAGCCGCTCGCCGGCGCCCGACCGCTCCGCCATCCAGGTCAGCAGCTCCCACTGCACCTGCCGCCAGGCACCGTCGCCGAGCAGGTACGGGCGTAGCTGCACGTTGCGGAGTCCCTCGTCGGTGGGCGGCACGCCGTGGTGGCCGCCGACGACGACCGCGAACGGGTGCGGGTCGGTCCAGTCCTGTTCGTTCAGCCAGTCGGCCAGCACGAGGTGGCCCGCGGTGGCGTGTGGGGCGTACCTGCGGTCGGCGCGGATCAGGTTCCGGTCGTAGTCGAGCCCGTGGTCGCGCATCCTGTCGGCGAGGGCGGGCGCCTGGTGGGCGAAGGCGGGCGTTGCCTTGCCGATGTCGTGCACCCCGGCGAGCCAGACGGCCAGGGTCCGCCCGTCCGCGTCGCCGCCGGGCAGTTCGTCGGCGATCCGGTGGCGGACCGCTCGGCCGAGCCAGTGGTCCCAGAGTTGCCCGGCCACGTCGGCGGTGTCGGCCAGGTGCCGCCACAGCGGTAGCCAGTCCACCGGGGAGGTGCCGGTGCGGTCGGTCTTCCCCCAGACGGAGCGTGCCGCGTCGCCCAGTTTCGGGCCGCCGGCGGCGGGCGCGCTCATCGCGGGGCCACCGGCAGCAGCGGGCTGGGCGACCCGCTGTGCGACAGGTAGAGGACGTCACGGGCCCGGGTCATGGCGACGAAGAGCAGGCAGCGTTCGCGTTGCAG